>NZ_KV791316.1:0-32349 GCF_001807895.1 Stenotrophomonas sp. HMSC10F07 | reverse complement strand
ATAGCCGGCTTCTGCTGTTGCTTCGGCTTCGGCTCTGGCCTGAGGCGGGTGCCGGGTGCAACCCGGCCGATACCCTCCCGGTGCTACGCTGTGGCCACCGACAACCACGGAGGCGGGATGGGGGCGATCGTGTTGTTGCCGCTGTGCGTGGACGATGCCGCGCTCGACCGCTGCCTGGCCGCACTGGATGCCGGCACCGCGCCGGGCACCGCGGTCTGGCTGGCCGATGATGCGCAGGCAGGGCCGCGTGCGCAGGCCGTGGTCGAGCACTGGTTGGCGCATACGCCGCTGCAGGCCGAGTACACCCGGCGCGCGCGCCCACTGGGCGAGGTTGCCCATCTGGACGAGATGCTGCGCGCCTGCGATGGCCTGGACGTGGCCGTGCTGGCGCCGGACAGCGTGCCGTCGCCCGGTTGGTTGCAGCAGTTGCAGGATGCCTTCGCCCGCGATGCCGCCATCGCCACCGCGACCCCCTGGTGCAATGCCGGCGAGACCGCGGCGTGGCCACGGCTGGGCGAGATCAATCCCGAACCCCATGACCCGGCCTTGCTGGCGCATACCTGCGCCACGTTGCCGACGCTTCACCCGGAGCTGCCATCGGCGGTCACCCACGCGGTGCTGGTACGTGGCAACGCGCGCCGCCGTGCCGGTGGCCTGGACGTGGACAGCTATGCCGGCTGGAATGCCGCGCTGGTCGACCTGAGCCTGCGCATGGCGGGCCTGGGGTGGCGCAACGTGTTGTGCGAGACCGCGTTCGTCGGCCGGGCAGGAGAGGCGGTCAGCCGCGATGGCGATCTGGAGGCCCTGGCCGCGCGCTGGCCGGCCTGGGTGCCGCGGCTGGCCGATTTCCTGATGCACGATCCACTGCACGGTCTGCGTGCCGACCTGCAGCAGCGCATGCGGCAGGCGATAATGCCGAAGGAACAGGGCGACCTGTTTGTCCCGCCCGCGCCGGAGCCTCCCGTTTGAATGCAGCCATTGCCGCCATCGTCGTCACCTACCAGAGTGGCAGCACCATCGATGCCTGCCTGTCGCGCCTGCGCCAGGCGCAGGACATCGCCGAGATCCGGGTGATCGACAATGGTTCGCTGGATGGCACGCTGGACATCGTGCAGCGGCATGCCAGCCATGACCCGCGCGTGCGCTTCGTCGGCAATCCGGACAATCCCGGCTTTGCCGCCGCCAACAACCAGGGCGTGACCGACTCGCACAGCCCCTGGCTGGCCTTCATCAACCCGGACCTGATGATTGAGCCGGACACCCTGACCGAACTGCGCAGCCGTGGTGAGGTGCTGGGCGATTGCCTGCTGGGCGTGGAGCAGGTGGACGAGCACGGCCACGCCGATGAAGCGGTGCGCCGTCGCGATCCGGATTTCCTGCTGATGCTGCGCTCGCCTGGCAAGGGTTCGAAGCTGGCGGTTCCGCGCGATCCGCACCAGGCCGTGCAGCCGGTGCCGGCGTTGTCCGGTGCGCTGCTGATGATGCCGCGTAGCCTGTTCGAGCGCATCGGTGGCTGGGATGCGGGTTACCGCCTGCATGCCGAGGACCTGGATCTGTGCCGCCGCGCACGCGAGGCCGGCGCGGTGGTGGCGATCGCCAACGACCTGCAGGTTACCCATGTGCGCGGCGTCTCCAGCCGTTCGCGGCCATTCTTCGTGGAATGGCACAAGCACAGGGGGCTGTGGCGTTACTTCCAGAAGTTCGAGGCCAGGCAGCGCTCGCTGCCGGTACGCGTTGCGGTGTGGGCCGCGATCTGGGCGCATGCGGCGATGCTGGTGCCGCGCCTGCTGCGCAGGTCGTTGTAGCGCCGCAGGAGCATCCACGCATGGCGTGGATCTACCAATGCTGTTCCCCGTGAGCCGAGCGTGGCCGCAGGCACCCCGGTTCACCCTGCCGGGCGCATAATCCGCCTCATGCCTATCATCCAGTCCCTGCTCGACACCGACCTGTACAAGTTCACCATGATGCAGGCGGTGCTGCACCAGCACCCCGGCGCCCAGGTGCAGTACCGGTTCAAGTGCCGTACGCCCGGCATTGACCTGGCCCGCTACATCGACCAGATCGACGAAGAAATCGACCACCTGTGCAGCCTGCGCTTCAGCGACGCGGAGCTGGACTACATGCGTGGCCTGCGCTTCGTGAAGCCGGATTTCGCCGATTTCCTCGGCCTGTTCCACCTCGACCGCAAGTACATCCAACTGCGTGCGTCGACGGCCGTGCCCGGCGAGATCGAACTGGACATCACCGGCCCGTGGCTGCACACCATCCTGTTTGAAGTGCCGTTGCTGGCGATCATCAACGAAGTCTGGTTCCGCAACACCACCACGGCCGACTTCGCCGAAGGCGAGCGCCGCCTGCAGGCCAAGGCCGCGCTGCTGCGCGATACCCCCGGCTTCGAACAATGCCGCATCGCCGACTATGGCAGCCGTCGCCGCTACTCGCGTGACTGGCATGCCCGGCTGCTGCCGCTGCTGCGCGACGCGCTCGGCCCGCAGCTGGTCGGCACCAGCAACGTCCACTTCGCGCGCCTGTACGGCATGACCCCGCACGGCACCATGGCCCACGAGTACCTGCAGGCGTTCCAGGCGCTCGGCCCGCGCCTGCGTGATTCGCAGGTGGCGGCACTGGAATCCTGGGCGCGCGAGTACCGCGGCGACCTCGGCATCGCGTTGTCCGATGTGGTCGGCCTGGACGCGTTCCTGCGCGACTTCGACATGTATTTCTGCAAGCTGTTCGACGGTGTGCGCCATGACTCAGGCGATCCGTTCGACTGGGGTGACCGCATGCTGGCGCACTTCCAGCAGCGCCGGGTCGATCCGCGCAGCAAGGTGCTGGTGTTCAGCGATGGGCTCGACATCGCCAAGGTCATGCGCCTGTACGACTACTTCCGCGGTCGCTGCCAGGTCGCGTTCGGTGTCGGCACCCACCTGACCAATGACCTGGGCCCGACACCGCTCAACATCGTCATCAAGATGGTCCGCTGCAACGGCCAGCCGGTGGCCAAGCTCAGCGATTCGCCGGGCAAGAGCATGTGCGACGACCCGGGTTACCTGGCCTACCTGCGCCAGGTCTTCGAGCTGCCGCCGGCGTAAATACGTCGGCTTACAGGTAGTCGACCACCACCAGGTAGGCGCCCTGCAGCGGCTGCTGCTTCGAAGCCTGCACGCTGTAACGCTCGGAGAAGGCGATATCGCCGGCGCGCATCGCGCTGGCCGACACCGACAGCTTCTGGCCCTGGCGCTTGCCATCGCGCAGCGTCGCGGCCTGGCCATCGGCCAGTGCCGTCACTTCCACCGTCGAGCCCTTGGCCGACGGCGGGCAGGCCGCCAGGCTCAGCTCACCCTGGGACAGGTTCGTCGTGCAGCCCGGCTCGGCGATGCGGCCGCTGAAATGGATGCTGCCGCTGCTGGCCTGGGCCAGCGCACTGACGGACATCAGGGCCACACACAGCAGAATGGAATTCCTCATGACACGTTCTCTGGTTCGGTGTGTCCTAGTTAGCGACAGGTTCGATCCGCCTTTAATAGGACAAATCCGAATCTGCTAGGGCCATCACCAAGAAAGAGTGATGCGCATCAAATAAGGCGATTTCCGCTTGAAAAAAGCCTGTTTCCGCGCCTGCCGAACGCGCCTCTCAACGTGTCATCCACGGTCGGCCGCGACCTGGCGGCCCCGTCGTCAAATCTTTCACGCCTCCCAGGCGCAGATTCCGCCTATCACGTCACATTTAGAGCGTCAATGAATTGGCGTTCAGAAAAATAATGAGACTTTCATCACATTTGTGCATATACTTGCGTCACGGATTCAGGGGAAGGTATGTCCGAGTCCGGCCACAGGTGAGACGCAAGGATGGGTCTTGTTAGCCCGGCAGTGCTCCTTGCTTCCTCCTCTACTTCTCATCTCTTCAGTAGGGTTAGGTAAAAGCGAATGCACAAGATCAACCTCATTGCCGCTCTGATGCTGGCCGCCGCTCCGCTGGCCGCCAACGCCGCCGACGGCACCATCACCTTCAATGGCAAGGTGACCGACAAGACCTGCACCATCTCGACCCCGGGCGGCAAGGACTTCGCCGTGACCCTGCCGACCGTGTCGAAGAACACCCTGGCTACCGCCGGTGCCGTTGCGGGCCGTACCCCGTTCGCCATCAACCTGACCAAGTGCAGCGCCGGCAACGTCGCCACCTACTTCGAGCCGGGTTCGACCGTCGACTTCAACAGCGGCCGCCTGGTCAACCAGGCCTCGGCCAACGCTGCCACCAACGTGCAGCTGCAGCTGCTGGGCTCGAACAACCAGTTCCTGCCGATCAAGGCGGCTGGCGCTGGCCTGGCCCAGACCAACTCGCAGTGGGTCACCGTCGGCACCGACGGCTCGGCCGACCTGAACTACTACGCTGAGTACTACGCCACTGCCGCCGCCACCCCGGGCGACGTCACCAGCAGCGTCAAGTACACGATCATCTACAACTGATCGTAGCCGTACCCGCATTGGCCGGCGTACGCGCCGGCCAGTGCTCCGCGGCCCTTGGCCACACCCCTCGAGCGTAGTACTTCCGATGAAAGCACTCTTTCCCCGGGCGCTGCTGCTGGCAGCGTTCACGCTGCCCCTCTGCCAGAACGCACTGGCCGGCGTGGTGGTCAATGGCACGCGGGTGATCTACCCGGCACAGGCACGCGAAGTCACCGTGCAGGTCGACAACGTGGGCGACTCGCCCGCACTGGTCCAGGCCTGGATCGACAGTGGCGACGCCAACCAGACCGCCGATACCAGCGATGCTCCGTTCGTGCTGACGCCGCCGATCGCGCGCGTCGAGCCGGGCCGCAGCCAGGCGCTGCGCCTGATCTTCTCCGGCGCGCAGCTGCCGACCGATCGCGAGACGGTGTTCTGGCTCAATGTGCTGGACGTACCGCCGTCGCCGGACAACGCCGACAGTGGTGACCAGAATTACCTGCAGGTTGCGTTCCGTTCGCGCCTGAAGCTTTTCTACCGGCCGCAGGGCCTGAAGGGCGTCGCCAACGACGCACCGGCAGCGCTGCGCTGGACCCGCAATGGCGACCGCCTGCGGGTGGAAAACCCGAGCCCCTTCCACGTCACTCTGGCCGAAGTGCATGCCGTGACCGGCAGCAGCGAGAAGGCCGTCGAGGACAAGGGCGCGATGGTCGCGCCGAAGCAGAGCCTGGAGTTCGCCGCGCCGGCGGGCACCAACCAGGTGCGCTTCATCACCATCAACGATTACGGCGGCCGGGTCGAGCACACCGTCCGCCTCGACAGCACCGGGAGCTGAACGCGCCGCGCCGGCCAAGGGCCTGCGCATCCCGCCACCGCCGCCGTGCGGCGAATTGAAGGAATGTCAGTGTGATCGGAAACAGATTGACATTGTCGATCCATCAGGCGCTTTGCCTGCTGGTTGTTGGCGCGGCCTGCCCAGGATGGGCGCTGGCTGCACCGGCCAATCTCGGCGAACAGGCGCTGATGGCGCAGAGTGGTGCGGCCAACGCGCGTGCACCGGAATCGGCCCAGTTCAACTCCAGCTTCCTGTCCGGCCAGGCCAAGCAGGTCGACCTGGCTGCCTTCAGCAACGGCAACCCGATGGTGGCCGGCAGTTACCGTGTCGATGTCTACGTCAACGGTGCCTGGCAGGGCCGTCGTGACCTGCAGTTCAAGGCCGATGCACAGGGCCGTGTTGACGCCTGCCTGCCGCTGCCGATGCTGGAAGAAATGGGCGTGGACAGCGAGGCCGTGCTGCTGCAGCAGGACCCGACGCTGCCGACCGACACGACCAGCTGCGTGCCGGTGCAGCAGCGCATGGCCAACGCCTATGGTGTCTACGACAGCGGCAACCTGCGCTACGACCTCAGCATCCCGCAGGTGTTCCTGCGCCGTGAGGCACGCGGCTACGTCAACCCGGCGCTGTGGGACCGCGGCATCAATGCCGGTTTCGTCGGCTACAGCTTCAATGCCATCGACAGCAACAGCCGTGTCGAAGGTGGCCAGCGCAACCGCAGTGCCTATCTCGGCCTCAATGCCGGCCTGAACCTGGGTGGCTGGCAGTTCCGCCACGACTCCAACCTGACCTGGTCCGAGGGTGACGGCCGCCATTGGCAGAGCATCGCCACCTACGCACAGCGCGGCATCCCGCAGGTGCGCGGCATGCTCACCATCGGTGAGGCCTACACCACCGGCGAGCTGTTCGACTCGATCGGCTACCGCGGTGCCAGCCTGGCCAGCGACGATCGCATGCTGCCCGATTCGCTGCGCGGTTACGCGCCGGTGGTGCGCGGCATCGCCGAGACCAACGCACGCATCGAAGTGCGCCAGAACCAGCAGCTGATCTACTCCTCCACCGTTTCGCCGGGCAACTTCGTCATCGATGACCTGTACCCGACCGGCTACGGCGGCGACCTGGAAGTGAGCGTGATCGAGGCCGATGGCCGCCGCCGCGAATTCAAGGTGCCGTTCGGCTCGGTGCCGCAGATGCTGCGCGAAGGCGTGTCGCGTTACTCGCTGACCGCCGGCCAGGTGCGCAACAAGCTGCTGGCCGACGAACCCTGGCTGGTGCAGGGCACCTACCAGCGCGGCATCGGCAACCAGCTGACCCTGTACGGCGGCAGCGCGCTGAGCGATGGCTACCTGTCGCTGCTGTACGGTGTCGGCCTGTCCACGCGGGTCGGTGCCTTCGCGGCAGACGTCACCCATGCACGCACCTCGTTCGACCACTACGGCAGCCACACCGGCGCCAGCGTGCGCTTGAGCTACAGCAACATGATCGGCGAGACCGGCACCAACCTGACCCTGGCCGCCTACCGTTACTCGACCGAAGGTTTCTACAGCCTGCAGGACGCGCTGTATGGCCGTGACTCGGACAAGCGCGGCATCGATCCGACCACCCGTGGTCGCCAGCGCAGCCAGTTCCAGGTGACCTTGAACCAGCCGCTGGGCCGTCGTGGCGGTGCGCTGTACGTGACCGGTTCGGTGCGTGACTTCTATGACCGCTCCGGCACCTCCAAGCAGTACCAGGTGGGCTACAACAACGCCTGGCGTTCGGTGAACTACGGCTTCTCGGCGCTGCGCACCGAAGAAGGCGTGCTCGGCCGTTCCGACACCCAGTACCTGCTGTCGATGAGCGTGCCGCTGGGCCGTGGTACCCACCCGGTGTCGTTCAGTGCCGATCTGGGCGTGCGCGACCGCGGTGGCTACGACAACAGCCGCGTCGGCATCACCGGTTCGGCCGGCGTCGACAACAACTTCAGCTACGGCGTGGCCCTGTCCGATTCCCGCGAGGGTGGCACCACGGCGGTCGGCAATGCCGAATACCGCAGCCGCTACTCCGCGTTGAATGCCACCTACAGCCACTCGCGTGATTTCCGCCAGGCCTCCGTCGGTGCCAACGGCAGCGTGGTGGTGCATCCGGGCGGCTTCACTTTCACCCCGCAGCGTGGCGACACCATGGTGCTGGTCGAGGCACCGGGCGCGCGCGATGCGATCGTCAGCAACGCCCCGGGCCTGCGCGTCGATGGCCGCGGCTACGCCGTGGTGCCGTACGTGTCGCCGTACCGCCTCAACACCGTCACCCTCGATCCGCAGGGCATGGCCCACGACGTCGAGCTGGAAAGCACCAGCCAGTCGATCGCACCGTTCGCCGGTGCCATCAGCTACCTGCGCTTCGATACCCGCAAGGGCAACGCGTTGCTGATCCAGGTACGCAACCCGGATGGCCGCAGCATGCCGTTCGGTGCACAGGTCAAGGATGAGCAGGGCCAGCCGGTCGGCATGGTCAGCCAGGGCGGCCGCCTGTACGTGCGCAGTGAAAAGAACCAGGGCCGCCTGCTGGTGGAGTGGGGCGCCGGTGCCGACCAGCGCTGCACCATCGATTACCAGGTTCCGGCGGGCGCCGATGCGTCCAAGACCGGCTTCATTCCGCTGGAGGCAGCATGCCGATGATTTCTTCCCGTGGCCGCAAGGCGCTGACGGCCCTTGTACTGCTGGGTGGCGCACTGCTGGCACAGCAGGCCAGCGCGTCGTGCCGCATCCAGTCCAGCTGGTTCACCGCGCAGGACGTGACCATGGACATGGGCCAGATCGTGATCCTGCCCAGCACGCCGGTCGGTGGCGTGATCAAGGAGATCAGCGAACCGATCAACCAGCAGAACAGCGTGGCACGCTGCGACTGGTCCGGTGGCCGTTCCATCGGCGAGTACGTCAACGCCGCGCAGAAGCGTCCGGTAGCCGGCTTCTCGAACGTCTATGAAACCGATGTGGCGGGCGTGGGCATCCGCCTGTACCGCGACTCCGGCGCGATCCAGACCTACTATCCGCACACCATCAACTTCGCCAGCAACAGCACCATCTCGCTGGTCGGAGGCACGTTCCGCATCCAGCTGATCAAGACTGCGGCACAGACAGGCTCGGGCGTGATCGCACCGAATGGTCGCTTCACCACGTATTACTTCGATGGTGATGGCGCCGGCCGACCGGTGCTGACCTCCACCTTCAAGGGCTCGGGCACCACCGTGGTCAGCCCGACCTGCGAAGTGCAGGCCGGCAGCCGCAACATCGCCGTCGACTTCGGCAGCGTGCCCAACACCACCTTCACCGGTGTCGGTTCGCGCGCGGTCGATCGTGATTTCGAGATCCGCCTGAACTGCCAGGGCAGCAATGTTGCCGCCTACCAGAGCAAGATCGGCATCCGTCTCGATGCCGACCAGGACAGCTCGAACATGCCGGGCGTGCTGAAGCTCAGCGCGGCCACCAACAGCGCCACCCGCATCGGCATCCAGATGGTCCAGCGCGTTGGCACCACCGAGCGCGAAGTGCGCTTCGGCCAGACCATCAACGTCGGCACCACCGCGCCGGGGACCAGCGTCATGGCGCTGCCGCTGCGCGCGCGCTATGTGCAGACCCAGGCTGGCACAGTCGGCGCAGGTGTCGCGAACGGCCAGGCCACCTTCACCATCCAGTACGAGTAAGGCCGCCCGGGCGGCTGTCCCCGCTGCGTTCCGCCGCAACGTCGCCCGTCCCACGGGCGGCGTTGACTGCGTCTTGATCTTCCAACGATGAAGATCACTGCCACGACGCACGTACCATCAATCTAATGTGATGGACGTCGCGAATTTGGAGTTTCCTCATGAGGTGACCGTCTCCTGCCTGCGGGCATTGGGCGGGAACGCCGAAAGGATCCAGACGTGGCTACAGCTACTGGCATTCTCCAGCACGGTCCTTCCGGAGCACCCCGGTGAAGGTCCTGTCGGTGTTCGGCACCCGGCCGGAAGCGATCAAGATGGGGCCGCTGGTGCGCGCCCTGGCCGAGGCTGCGGACATCGAATCGGTGGTCTGCATCACCGGCCAGCACCGGGCGATGCTCGACCAGGTGATGTCGCTGTTCGAGATCACCGCCGACCATGACCTGGATGTCATGGTGCCCAACCAGACCCTCAATGGCCTGTGTTCCAGGCTGTTCGCGCGGCTTGACGCGCTCTACACGCAGGTCCGCCCGGATCGCGTGCTGGTGCACGGCGATACCACCACGGCGATGACCGCCGGCCTGGCCGCGTTCCACCACCGCATTCCGATCGGCCATGTCGAGGCCGGCCTGCGCACCGGCGACATCAACCGGCCATGGCCGGAGGAGATGAACCGGCGGGTGATCGACGTGGTCGGTCATCAGCTGTATGCACCCACTCCCGGCTCGCGCGCCAACCTGGCCCGTGAGCATCTGGGCGGTCAGATCCTGGTCACCGGCAACACCGTCATCGATGCCCTGCAGCAGACCGTGCAGCGCCTGGATGCCGATCCGGCACTGCGTGCCCAGGCTGACGAACCCTTCCACATGCTCGACCCCGGGCGCCGCCTGCTGCTGGTCACCGGCCATCGCCGCGAGAGCTTCGGCCAGGGCTTCGAGGACATCTGCCGTGCGCTGGCCGAACTGGCCCAGCGGCCGGACCTGCAGGTGCTGTACCCGGTGCACCTCAATCCGAACGTGCAGGCACCGGTCAACGCACACCTGGGCAACCTCGACAACGTGCACCTGGTGCCGCCGCAGGACTACCTGCGCTTCGTGCGCCTGATGCAGCGCGCCGACGTCATCCTCACTGACTCCGGTGGCGTGCAGGAAGAAGCGCCGGCATTGGCCAAGCCGGTGCTGGTGATGCGCGACGTCACCGAGCGCCCGGAGGCGGTCGAGGCCGGTGTGGTGACGCTGGTCGGGACCGCGCCCTCGCGCATCGTCGAGGGGGTCAATGCGGCCCTGGCGCAGCCACCGCAGCCGACCCGTTTTGACCCCGATGGCAGTCCCTATGGCGACGGCCGCGCCAGCGCCCGCATCGTCGCCGCCTTGCGTGGCGCCCCGCTTCCCGAATTCTCGCCCGGTCTCCGCAGCGGCGGTGCCGCCTACCACCCTCTCCATGAAGTGACGCCATGAGCCACACCGGCCGCTGTCCCCTGTTTGTTTCCGCCGCCGCGTTCGTCCTGTCGTGCGCGGTTGGCAGTGCCCACGCCGCCGACAGCGTCGCCGGCCAGTTCGCAGAATGGAGCGGCGACAGCACGGTGAGCCGGCAGATGACCCTGCGCGAACTCGGCTTCCGCCAACCGCTGGTACTCAGTGGGCAGGAGAGCCAGCGCGAGGTCTACCTGCCGGTGCCGGCCGGTGTTGCCACCCGCGATGCGCAGCTGCAGCTCGATGGGCGCTATGTGCGTGGCCACGCTGGGCGCACTTCAGGCCTGTGGTCGGTGGATGGCGATCCGGTCGCCGCGCGTTCGATCACCGATGCCCAGGGCGATGCCAGCCAGCTGCTGGCCATCGATGGCGAACCCCGCCAGAACGGCTTCGTGCGGGTCGGTGTCGGCTGGTGGTCGATCGTGTCCGACTATCAATGTGCCGACCAGAGCGCGCCGGCCAATGTGCTGCGGTTGTCGCCGGATTCGCGCTTCAGCTACCGCTTCGATGGGCGTGCCGTGGATACCGTCGCCAAGGCCTGGGGCGCGCTGCCACCGCGGGTGCGCCTGCTGGTGGAGGGCAAGGCGCTGCAGGCGCCAACCTATGATGCCGCCTGGCGCATTGGTACCGCGTTGCAGGCCGGCGGCAAGCAGGTGCAGGTGGTGGCGCTGCCCAAGGTCGGCGACAGCGTCGACCTGGCCGGCATCAGCGTCCCGGCCAGCCTGCAGGGCGTGCCGGCCTATGCAGCGCTGGCTACGGGCGAACGCGTGCACGCGATCAAGGATCTGGCCGAAGTGGGGGCGCTGCTGTCGTTGCGTGACAGCGGGCCGCTTGCCGCCGATGTGATGATCGGCAGCGAGGCATTGCGCGCCGGCGTACGCGCAGCGCTGGACGCGCTGGCCGCACAGGTCGGCGCGGCGGGCACCGATGCGGGCGCAGCGTTTGCTGCGTGGCGCGGTACTGACATGAGCGGCCTGGAGAAGCCCGCCGCCAACGCTTCGGTCAGCGTGGTGGCCGTTGCGGGCCGTCCGACGCTGGTGGTCGACCCGGCGGCAGCGGGCAAGGTGGCCGGACTGTTCGCCGAACAGTGGCGCAGCTATGCGCTGGGCCGCAGCCTGCAGGTCAGCGCAGCAGGAACACCCAAACTGGACGGTGACCAGGTACTGCTGAGCCGGCTCGGAAACATCGCCGGAACCATGGATGTGGTGACCCGCGCCGACCGCAGCGCCAGCTTCGATCTGGGCACGCTGTCGGCCGATGGCCGCCTGCCCGAGCAAGTGGTGATCGATGTCTCGGCGGCCCCCAATGCGGCGGGTCAGGGCGCGGTGGCCACGATCTACCTCAACGACTACCTGCTGGGCGGCAAGGTGCTGTCGGCCAACGGCCAACCGCAACGGCTGGTGGCCAAGGTACCGGCCTACGCGCTGTCGGCGCGCAACGAGATCCGTGTCAGCTTCCTGCGCCAACCGGCACGCCCCTACTGCCACGATCCGGCGACCGGCTATCCAGTCTCGATCCTGCCCAGCAGCCACCTGACCCTGGCCAAGCGCTCGCTGGGCAGTGATTTCGTCGGTGCCAGCAGCCAGCTGTCACGCGGCAACCAGGTGTTCGTGCCCGGCGCCTGGCTGCAGGATGCAGCGGCCTCGCTGGGCAAGGTCATCGCGGTGGCCAGTGCAGTGGGCGCCTCGCCGGAGGCGTCGGAACTGAAGGTGGTCGATGCCGGTGCCGCGGTCAGCCCGGGCGCGCCATGGCTGGCCTTCGGCGTTGCACCGGCCGGTGTCGATGTGGCCGGCCAGAAGGACGGCCACCTGCGGGTCGGTGGCACGTCGCAACCGCTGCTGGATGTCAGCGGCCTGGATCACGCCGCGGTGGTGCAGGTGGGATCGTCCGGCGGCCAGTTGGGCGTTCTCTACAGCGACCTCGGTGCACAGGCACCGTCGTTCAGCGCACCGTTCCGGTTGCTGCGCGGCGATCTTGCCGTGCTTGACGGCACTGATGTCGTGCGCGAATTCGACCGCCAGGATCCCTATGGCACGCGCCTCGCGCACGATGGCAATCCGCAATCGAAGTGGGAACGGCACATGGTCTGGTTGCTGCTGCTGGTCGGCGTGATCGTATTCGCGCTGCTGGCCGCCCGCGTCACCCAGGTGCGCCGCCGCAAGTCCGCCAACGCAGGACATTGATCCCACCGTGGACGGTCTGTTCTGGAACATCCAGCTGGCCAACTACTACGCCGCCCTCGAAACCACGGCGGCGGCGGTGGCCGTGCTGATCCTGATCTCCAGCCTCGATGATCTGTTCATCGATGTCTGGTACTGGGTGCGCGAGAGCTGGCGCGCGCTGACTGTCAAGCGCCGCGACGCGTACCGGCCGCTGACCCAGGAAGACCTGCTGCAGCGGCCGGAACAGCCGCTGGCGATCATGGTGCCGGCGTGGATGGAGTACGACGTCATCGCGCAGATGGTCGAGAACATGATCAACGTGCTCGACTACCGCGAGTACGTCGTGTTCGTCGGCACCTATCCCAACGATCAGCAGACCATCGACGAAGTCGAGCGCATGCGCCGTCGCTACAAGCGCCTGCGCCGCGTGGAGGTGCCGCATGACGGACCGACCAGCAAGGCCGACTGCCTGAACTGGCTGATCCTGGCGATCTTCGACTACGAGAAGCGCCACGACATCGAGTTCGCCGGGGTGATCCTGCACGACAGCGAAGACGTGCTGCACCCGATGGAACTGCGCTTCTACAACTACCTGCTGCCGCGCAAGGACATGATCCAGCTGCCGGTCACCTCGCTGGACCGCGAATGGTACGAACTGGTGGCCGGTGTCTACATGGACGAGTTCGCCGAATGGCACGCCAAGGACCTGGTGGTGCGCGAGAGCGTGTCCGGCATGGTGCCGTCGGCCGGCGTCGGCACCTGCTTTTCGCGGCGTGCGCTGCTGGCGTTGAGCGCGCAGACCGACAACCAGCCTTTCAACACCGACAGCCTCACCGAAGATTACGACGTCGGTGCGCGGCTGGCAGCCATGGGCATGCAGTCGATCTTCGCCCGCTTCCCGGTGCAGTTCCGCGTGCGCCGGCCGTCTTGGTTCGGCTGGGGGCCGGTGCGCGAGCGCACCCAGCAGATGGCACTGTGCGTGCGTGAGTACTTCCCCGACAACTTCCGCGCCTCGTACCGGCAGAAGGCGCGCTGGGTGCTGGGCATCGGCCTGCAGAGCTGGGAGTCGCTGGGCTGGCGCGGTTCGCTGGCTACGAAGTACCTGTTGGCGCGCGATCGCAAGGGCATCATCACCTCGTTCGTCAGCATCATCGCCTACCTCATCTTCCTGCAGTTGCTGTTGTTCTGGCTGTTGAAGGCGACCGGGGTGTGGACGATGCAGTTCCCCAGCGTGTTCCAGGCCGGTACCTGGCAGATGAATGTCGCGCTGCTGACCACGGCGGCGCTGGCGACCCGCGTCGTGCAGCGCTTCTACTTCGTCAACCGCTTGTACGGCTGGGAGCATGCGCTGATGTCGATCCCGCGCATGGTGGTCGGCAACATGATCAACTTCATGGCCACCGCCCGCGCATGGAAGGTGTTCCTGGCCTACCTGCTGTTCGGCAAGCGCATGGTCTGGGACAAGACCATGCACGACTTCCCCGATGCGGCACAGCTGGTGCAGACCCGCAAGCAGCTCGGTGAGCTGTTGACCACCTGGCAGGCGGTGGAACCGGAGCGGCTGCAGCAGGCGCTGGCGCAGCAGCATGCCGGCCGGCGGCAGCCGTTGGGCCGCATCCTGCTAACCCAGGGCTGGCTGGATGATGAAACCCTGGCCGAAGCCATCGCCTTCCAGGGCGACCTGCCGCGTGCGGTCATCGACGTCGACTACCTGCGCGCGGGCTCATTCCCGGTCAGCGCCGATGCCTGCGTGCAGTGGCGCATGCTGCCGCTACCGCCGCGGCAGCAGCAGACACTGCGGCTGGCCGTGGCCAGCCCATTGCCCGAAGACGCGCTGGCGTTGCTGAAGCAGGAAACCCGCAGCGCACACATCGAACAGAGCATCGCCCGCGAAAGCGAAATCAACGCAGGCCTGCGCCTGATCGGCGGCGACCAGCACTGGCAGCTGGACAACGTACCCTTGCTGGGCGACCTGCTGGTGGAGATGCGCCTGATCGACCACGCGCGCTTCGAGATCGCACTGGATGCGTACAAGCCGCAGCGCGATGGCCGCATTGGCGATTACCTGGTCAAGCAGGGCATCACTACCGAAGAGGCCGTGGCCCAGGCCATGCAGGAGCAGCGCCGGCGTGCGGCCGCGCTGCAGTCGCCGCCTCCCGGAGCCTTGCCCGCATGAAGACCACGCTGCTGTCCACCGTCATTGCCGTGGCACTGGCCACGGCCGCCGCGCCGGTGCTGGCGCAGGCCGATGCGCCGCTGCCGTTGTCCGGTGCTGCATACCGCGTCGCCGAGCAGGCCTTCGCCGCTTACGAGCGCGGCGACTATCAAGCGGCTTACCAGCAGTCCAGCGAAGCTGTCCGGTTGCGCCCGGACGTGGTGCGGCTGCGCCTGCTGCAGATCTATGCGTTGCAGAAACTGGGCCGGTCGGCGGAGGCGCAGCAGCAGGCGCGCCGTGCACTGGATGCCGGGTTGAAGGATCCGGCCTTGCCGGCACTGGCCGCTGCCACCGCTGCGCGCAGCACGCCCCCGGATGCCAGGGGCGGGCGCGCCCCCTCCCCACCGCGCGCGGCCGGCAGCGGCGCAGACCGTGCCAGGCAGCAGGCCTACACGCTGGCCACCGAGGCCTATGGTGCCTATGACGCCGGGCGCATGCGGGAAGCAGCCAGCAAGGCCGAGCAGGCCTTCCGCCAGCAGCCGAAGCAGGGCGCCTGGGCGATGCTGTGGGTGGCGGCGCTGGAAGCACAGCAACAGGCCGAACTGGCCGACGCGGCCATCGGCACGGCGCTGCAGCTGGGCGCACCGAACGTCGAGGAACTGCACGCGCGGCGCGTGGCGCTGGCCCGCCAGCGCGCGCTGCTGCAGGCCCAGCAGGCCTACCAGTTGCTGTCCACGCAGAACGATGCGGCGGCCGTCGCGCAGGCGCGGGCCGCCGTCGAGCTTGCGCCGGATGTTGCTTCGTACCGGTTGCTGTTGATCACCGCGCAGCTGCAGCAGGGGCAGCTGGCCGACGCCGAGCGCAGCGCCGACCAGGCACTGCAGGCCGACGGCCGCGATCTCAATGCCCGGGTGATGCGCGGTTATCTGCGCCAGCGCCAGGGCAAGACCGTGCTTGCCAATGAGGACTTCGACACCGCGCTTGCCATGCCGGGGTCCACAACGCAACAGCGCAACGTGCGCCTGCTGGCCGTGGATGCGGCCTTGGCCGCTGGGGACCGCATACGTGCGGCTGCACTGCTGGCGCCGCTGCAGGCGGCGTTGCCCACGGATGTGGGCGATGCTCGCGCGCAGCAGTTGCTGCAGCAGGGCATCGAGCAGCGCGCCAGGGCGACCGGATCCAGTCGCGAGCGTCCGCGCATGAGTGCGCAGGCCTATCCGGCGCCGTTCCAGCATTGCCAGTCGGATGGCACCGGCAATGTCTGCGAGCTGATGCCGGCTGACCTGCAGGGCGACGGTGGTGCCGCACAGCGCGCATATGCAGCCTACGCGCGGCAGGACTTTGCCGAGGCCATCGGTGAGGCAAGGCAGGCCGTGCAACTCGCACCGGACGCTGCAGACCTGCAAGGCCTGCTGACCACCACGCTGGCGGCAGGCAACCGCAGCCAGCAGGACGAAGCGCGGCTGCGCCTGGATGCGACGCTGGCACAACACCCTGATGACGCGGTGGCGCTGATGCAACGCGGCTACCTCAACCAGAAGGCCCGTGAACCGGCGCGCGCACTGGCCGACTTCCGTGCCGCTGAGGCCACCGGCAAGGCACCCAAGAGCGTGGTGATCGACCAGGCGTACGCGAGTGCGGCCAACGGCGATCATCCGCAGGCGGTGTCGCTGCTGCGCAGCGCCATTGATCGCGCCGACGCCGGTGAGCTGCCTCTGGATGCGCATCAGCGCTACAACGTGCGCAATGCCATCGCCAACTATTCGCGCGAGTGGGGCGTGATCGCCTCGGCCGGCTTCCGCGGCGCGCGCCAGGCCGCGACCAATGTCGGCGGCGCGGCGATCAGTACGCCGGGCGATTCGGTGTTCAGCACGCTGGAAGCGTTCTGGCGGCCCCCGGCGTTCAATGACCAGCATGGTACGCTGGAGCTGTACACCCGGCTGCTCAACACGCTGTACGACGAGGGCGGCACCTACGAATCGATTCGCGCCGTGGACCCGTGCACCGGCGAATCGACACCCGACGCACGTGCTCGCGCCGACCGTCTCAGCCGTTCGCGTTCCACCACCGGCTGGCCGTCCACCATCGCCTCGTTCGGCATGCGCTACGCCTTCGGCCAGACCGGCCTGAGCGCCGGCATCGAGCGCCGCCAGTTTCTCGGTAGCGCCACCCGCACGGGCGATGTCTATCCCGCGTCCGCGGCCGTGCAGTGCAGCCTGCAGCTGGCCCTGAACCCGCCACTGGAAGCCAGCACGCTGGCCCGCTACCGCCTGGCCAGCGGTTCCGGTGGCTGGATGTCCTACCTGACCTACGGCTATTACCACGGTACCGACCTGCGCACCGACGTGAACCAGTGGTGGATGGTCAGCGGCTACGCGCAGGGCGGTTACACATGGGATGACAACAGCGCGCATTTCACGCTGGATGCACTCGATGCCAACGGCATACCGGTGCGGCGGATCGGCGATGCCAGCGGGCGCCTGCATCGCGAACAGTGGTTTGCGGCCGGTGAACTGCGCGCCGGACGCAGCTTCCGCTTTGGCGCCGGGCAGACCCACTGGGTGGTCACGCCGTATCTGGTGGTGGGGGCGGACTGGCTGGACCAGCGCTCGCGCGTGCGCGACATCCGTTACCCGCTGTTCCCGTCGCAGTCGTTCGCGCTCAACGATACGCAGCGCAGCTGGTCACTTGGCGCGGGGCCGGGCCTGGGCGTGCGCTACTGGTTCCGCGAGGACCGCTACAACACGCCGCGTTCCTACCTCGACCTGACCGTGCAGTACCGCTTTGCGATCGGTGGCGGTGATACGCAGCGCGCCAAGGGCCTGTTCGCCACCGCCATCCTCTATTACTGAGGCAACCCCCACCGCCGCCGCAGCGCCGCCGCCTGCGGCGTGTCCTGGGTCAGCCACGGCTCCAGCGCATAGACCAGCACGTGCTGTGCGCCGCTGTCGCGTGCCCACGCCAGCTGCCGCTGAATCCGCGCGGCATCGGCAGTCTCGCCCTTGAACCCGCTGCCATCAGCGGCGCTGCCGGGCAGTTCGCGGAACAGCTCGACGATCGCATCGAAGCCGATGTCGTGCGCGTGGAAGTGATCGAGCAACGGCTGAAGCTGCTGCACGTTGCCGGCGCCGGCAACGCCCACGCCGTCCTGCACCATCGGCCGCAGCGTGGCCTGTGCCAGCACCGCCTGCCACAGCGTGACCAGGTTGCCGTCGGTCTGCAGGCGGCTGAAGTAGCAGGAGATCGCGCAGTCACCGCCGCGCGCGCGGGCGGCGTCTGCCAGCCCGTGCAGCCATTGCGCCAGCCACTGCTGGCGGGCTGGATCGGCCCAGTGGTACTGCTCCAGCTCGTAGGGCAGGTACCAGCCCTCGAAGGCGGGTACCTGCGCCCAGGGCGCCTGTGCCAACCAGCGGCGTGCATGCGCCAGGCTGTCGGCGAGGAACGCCTGCAGCATGGCATCGTCGGCCCCGATCGCCTGCCACCAGCGTTGCTGGAAGGGCAGTCCGACGCGGATGCGGATGTCGTTCTCGCTGGCGGCGGTGAACAGCTGCTGCAGGCTGCCATCGGGCAGTGACCAGTCGCCGTCACTGCCGCCGACGATGCCGGTCCATTGCAGCACCAGCTGACGGCAGCCCAGCGTATGTGCAAGCTTCAACGAGCGCTGCCAGTCGGCCAGTCCCCACTGCAGGTGGCTGCGCCAGGGCTGCAGGAAGGTGCCGTCGACGTGCACCGGCAGCGAGCAGCCGGGCAGGGTGGCGAGCGTACCGGCCAACGGCGCCAGCACGGCCGCGCGCAGCAGGCGGCGGCGCAACGGCGAAGACGGATCTGCGGGAAGGACGGGCGCAACCATGCCCGCATCATCCCAGAGCACCGTGCGCAGCAGGTGAACCCAGCGACCGGTGGTGCTGGCCGCTGGCCGGCACCACCGTGTGCTTACTCCAACGCGTAGCGCAGGGTGAACAGCACCGCCACCAGCCATACCGCCGGATGCACTTCGCGCCAGCGGCCGGTGCCGGCCTTCAGTGCCGCATACGCGATGAAGCCAAACGCCAGGCCATTCGCGATGGAGTAGGTGAACGGCATCGCCAGCGCGCACAGTGCGGCCGGCACCGATTCGGTCAGGTCGCTCCAGTCCACTTCCACCAGTTCGCGCAGCATCAGGCCGGCCACGAACAGCAGCGCCGGTGCGGTGGCATAGCTGGGCACCATCGCCGCCAGCGGCGAGAACAGCAGCGCGGCCAGGAACAGCGCCGATACAACCAGCGCAGTCAGGCCGGTACGGCCACCCACCTGCACGCCCGAGGCGCTTTCAGCGAAAGCGGTGGTGCTGCTGGTGCCGAGCACCGAACCGGCCACGATGGCGGTGCTGTCGGCCAGCAACGCGCGGCCGAAGCGCTTCTGCGCGCCCGGCAGCTTCAGCAGTCCGGCGCGACCGACCACGCCATACAGGGTGCCGGTGGCATCGAACACTTCCACCAGCACGAACACCAGCACTACCTGCAGCAACACCGCGATCGGCGCACCGCCGTCATGGTGCAGCAGGCCCGGCAGGTCCAGCTGCAGGAAGGTGGGGGCCAGGCTCGGCGGCAGCGAAACCAGGCCCTGGTACTGCACGTCGCCCAATGCCCAGCCCGCACCGGTCACCGCCAGGATGCCGATCAGGATCGCGCCGCGGATCCGGCGTGCTTCCAGCACTGCGATCAACAGGAAACCGGCCAGCGCCAGCAGTGGCGGCGCCGTGTTCAACGGGCCCAGCGCCACCAGCGTGTCTTCGTTGCCGACGATCACGCCGGATTTCTGCAGCGCGATGATCGCCAGGAACAGGCCGATGCCGGCCACGATCGCCGAGCGCAGCGACGAAGGAATGCCCGACACCAGCCATGCCCGCACACCGGTCAGCGACAGCACCAGGAACACCAGGCCGGAGATGAACACCGCCCCTAGCGCCTGCTGCCACGGCAGGCCGGCAGCGCCGACCACGGTGAACGCGAAGAACGCGTTCAGGCCCATCCCCGGTGCCATGCCGACCGGGAAGTTGGCCGCCAGCGCCATTACCGCCGAACCCAGCGCGGCGGCCAGGCAGGTGGCCACGAACACCGCACCCGCATCCATGCCGGTGGTGCCGAGGATCTCCGGGTTGACGAAGACGATGTAGGACATCGTCAGGAAGGTGGTGATGCCGGCCAGCAGCTCGGTACGCACGGTGGTGCCGTGCTGCTGCAGCTGGAACATGCGCTCGAACAGGGACATGGAGATTCTCGCGACGATAAAGTGTCACGACCAACGGTCGTGACCTACCCGAATGCAGAACGTGGGTACCGACCGTTGGTCGGTACGCTTCAAAGCGTCACCACCAACGGTGGCGACCTACCGAAAGGAGAAAGGCCGCGCGAGCGCGGCCTTTCCGGTTGCCTTACTTCAGCGCCTTGAAGCGCAGGCGCTTCGGCGCAGCGTCATCGCCCATCCGGCGCTTCTTGTCTTCCTCGTACTCGCGGTAGTTGCCCTGGAAGAACTCCACGTGCGAGTCGCCTTCGAAAGCGATGATGTGCGTGGCGATGCGGTCCAGGAACCAGCGGTCGTGCGAGATCACAAAGGTGTTGCCCGGGAACTCCAGCAGCGCGTCTTCCAGTGCACGCAGGGTTTCGATGTCCAGGTCGTTGGACGGCTCGTCGAGCAGCAGCACGTTGCCACCCTGCAGCAGGGTCTTGGCCATGTGCAGGCGGCCACGCTCACCACCGGACAGCGAACCGACCATCTTCTGCTGGTCCTGGCCCTTGAAGTTGAAGCGGCCGATGTAGGCGCGCGACTGGATCTCGATGCCGTTGATGTTGAGGATGTCCAGGCCGCCGGCGATTTCCTGGAAGACGTTGTGGTTGCCTTCCAGCTTGTCGCGGCTCTGGTCCACGTAGGACAGCTGCACGGTCGGGCCGATCACGATCTCGCCCGAATCCGGCTTTTCCTGGCCGGTGATCATCTTGAACAGGGTCGACTTGCCGGCGCCGTTCGGGCCGATGATGCCGACGATCGCGCCCGGCGGAATCAGCATCGACAGGTTGTCGATCAGCAGGCGGTCGCCGAACTTCTTGGAGACGTTCTTGAACTCCATCACCATGTTGCCCAGGCGCTCGCCCGGCGGGATGAAGATCTCGTTGGTCTCGTTGCGCTTCTGGTAGTCCTGCGACTGCAGCTCTTCCAGGCGTGCCAGGCGGGCCTTGCCCTTGGAACGGCCGCCCTTGGCGTTCTGGCGCGACCACTCCAGTTCCTTCTGGATCGCCTTCTGGCGGGCCTTTTCCTGGTTTTCTTCCTGCTTCAGGCGTTCATCCTTCTGCACCAGCCATTCGGTGTAGTTGCCCTTCCACGGAATGCCGCGGCCGCGGTCCAGTTCCAGGATCCACTCGGCGGCGTTGTCCAGGAAGTAGCGATCATGGGTGACCGCCACCACGGTGCCGGTGTAGCGCGCCAGGAACTGCTCCAGCCATTCCACCGACTCGGCGTCGAGGTGGTTGGTCGGTTCGTCCAGCAGCAGCATGTCCGGCTTCTGCAGCAGCAGGCGGCACAGTGCCACGCGGCGCTTTTCACCGCCGGACAGGTTGGCGATCTTGGCATCCCACGGCGGCAGGCGCAGCGCATCGGCAGCCACGTCCAGCTGGTTTTCCAGGGTGTGCGCATCACCGGCGGCCAGGATCGCCTCCAGGCGCTCCTGCTCCTTGGCCAATGCGTCGAAGTCGGCACCTTCTTCGGCGTAGGCGGCGTACACCGCCTCCAGCGCGGCCTGGGCCTGCAGCACTTCGCCCACGCCTTCCTCGACCGACTCGCGCACGGTCTTGTTCGGGTCCAGTTCCGGTTCCTGGGCCAGGTAGCCGACCTTGATGCCCGGCTGCGGGCGGGCTTCACCCTCGAAATCGGTGTCCACGCCGGCCATGATCTTCAGCACGGTGGACTTGCCGGCGCCGTTCAGGCCCAGCAGGCCGATCTTGGCGCCCGGGAAGAAGGACAGCGAGATGTCCTTGATGATCTGCCGCTTGGGCGGGACCACCTTGGACACGCGGTTCATGGTGTAGATGTATTGCGAGGACATGAGGTCTCCGTAGGCGCGGCCCTGCGCCCGGCCCATCACGGGAACATCCCGTTGTGGCAGCGGGCACAGACTGGAAAGGAATACCGCCAATTATAGCCGGAACGGGTTCCGGCCCGCGCCGGGCAGGCGCGGTCTGGCTGGCCGTGGGCTGAATACTGCGTCACAGTCCTGCAGCGGGAAGCGTTTCCAGCCGGAAACGGTTCAGATCGGTTGCGCAATATGGGCTCACCACCACCCAAGCAGAGGTCTGACATGCGCATCAATCGAGTAATGGCCGGCGCCGTGGCCTCTGTGCTGGCGTTCGGCGCGGTGGCCCCGGCCTTTGCCGACAACGACCACCGTCGCGGCCATGACCGCCGCGAGTGGCGCGAGGACCGCCGCGAATGGCGACAGGACCGCCGTGACTGGGAACGCGACCGCCGCGAGGCACGCCGCGACTGGGAGCGCGACCGCCGCGACTGGCACCGCGACCATGACCGCTACTATCGCCCGGCCCCGCCGCCGCCACGCGTGGTCTACCGCCCGGCCTACGGCCCCGGCTACGGCTGGAAGGTCGGTCACCGCTACCGCGATTACTACCGCGGCCCGATCTATGTGGTGAACGACTACCCGCGCTACCACCTGCGCCGCCCGCCGTATGGGCACCACTGGATCCGCGACGACCGCGGCAACATGCTGCTGGTGGCGGTGGCGACCGGCATCATCGCCGACTACATCATCAACGGTCGCTGAGGATCGCGGCCGGGGTCGGATCCCTTTCCAACGGAAAGGGCCCTGATCCCACAACATCCCTCGAAACCATACGGGGCCGGATTCCTTCGGGAGTGCCGGCCCCGGCCTTTTCGGCCCCGGCAGGCCGGTGCGGGGCTACAATCAGGGGCTGAGCCGTACCCCTTTCCCTGCCTGCTGGAGTACCCGATGTTCCCGCGTGACGTCCGCATCGAAACCTACGATCCCGAACTGGCCAAGGCCATCGCCGCTGAGACCCAGCGCCAGGAAGACCACGTCGAGCTGATCGCCAGCGAGAACTACACCAGCCCGGCGGTGATGGAAGCCCAGGGCAGCCAGCTGACCAACAAGTACGCCGAAGGCTACCCGGGCAAGCGCTACTACGGTGGCTGCGAATACGTGGACATCGCCGAGCAGCTGGCGATCGATCGCCTCAAGCAGCTGTTCGGCGCGGACTACGCCAACGTGCAGCCGCACAGCGGCTCGCAGGCCAACCAGGCCGTGTACTTCGCCCTGCTGCAGCCGGGTGACACCATCCTCGGCATGAGCCTGGCCCACGGCGGCCACCTCACCCACGGTGCCAAGGTCAATGCCTCGGGCAAGCTGTTCAACGCCGTGCAGTACGGCGTCAACGACCAGGGCCTGATCGATTACGACGAAGTCGAGCGCCTGGCCCTGGAGCACAAGCCGAAGATGGTCGTGGCCGGCTTCTCGGCCTACTCGCAGGTGATCGACTGGGCGCGCTTCCGCGCCATCGCCGACAAGGTCGGTGCCTACCTGTTCGTGGACATGGCCCACGTGGCCGGCCTGGTCGCCGCTGGCGTCTACCCGAGCCCGCTGGAGCATGCCCACGTCGTTACCTCCACCACCCACAAGACCCTGCGCGGCCCGCGTGGCGGCATCATCATCGCCAAGGGCGCCGACGAAGACCTGGTCAAGAAGCTGCAGTCGATCGTGTTCCCGGGCATCCAGGGCGGTCCGCTGATGCACGTCATCGCCGGCAAGGCCGTGGCCTTCAAGGAAGCGCTGGAACCGGGCTTCAAGGCCTACCAGCAGCAGGTGGTGAAGAACGCCCAGGCGATGGCCAACACGCTGATCTCGCGCGGCTACAAGATCGTTTCCGGTGGCACCCAGAACCACCTGATGCTGGTCGACATGATCGGCAAGGACGTGTCCGGCAAGGATGCGGAAGCTGCGCTGGGCAAGGCTCACATCACCGTCAACAAGAACTCGGTGCCGAACGATCCGCGTTCTCCGTTCGTGACCTCGGGCCTGCGCCTGGGCACCCCGGCCGTGACCACCCGTGGCTACGTCGAGCAGGACTGCGTGGACCTGGCCAACTGGATCGCCGACGTGCTGGATGCGCCGAACGATGATGCCGTCATCGCCCGCGTGCGTGATGCCGTCAGCGCGCAGTGCCGCAAGTACCCGGTCTACGGCTGATCGCCGCCGGGGTCGGATCCCTTCCCGCAGGGAAGGGCCCTGACCCCGTCACCAGGAATCCCGCGCATGGATGAGCGCCGCCTCAAGTACCTGTACGCCGTCCTGGCGGTGGCATTTGGCCTGCCCAGCCTGGCAGTGGGCGGTGTCGCGGCGACGATGCTGCTGCTGACGGGCCTGGGCCAGTTCGGCCATGGCACGCTGGCCGCGGTGACTGTGATGCCGCTGTGGGGCCTGGCCGGCATTGCCGGCTGCCTGGCTTGGTTGTGGCTCAGCGCCGGGTATCTGCTGCAGGGGCGTGCCGGGCTGCAGGTGCATCGCCTCTGGTGGTGGATGCTGCTGGCCGGCGGTCTTGCCGCTGTGCCCCCGCTGGGGCTGGCGCTGTGGTGGAGCATCACGGTCCACGCCGAAGGCATCGCCCTGTTGCTGTTGGGCCCATCGATGCTGGTGCCAGCGGCGATGCTGGTGTGGATCAAGCGCCGCGCATGACGTGGCCCATGGAAGGACATCGAACGCATGGATGAGCGCCTGCACAAACGCGGGATGGCCATTGCCGGCCTGCTGGTGGGCCTGCCCACCGTGGCAGCAGGCGGTACGGGTGCCGTGCTGGGGCTGATGGTCGTATGGGACGGCAAGTACCTGACGGGCGACGAGCACACGCTGTTGCTGCTGTGGTCGTCGGCGGGAATCATCGGCCTGCTGTCGTGGTTGTGGCTGAGCGGGCTGTTCCTGTGGCGCGGTGTTGCCGGCCTGCGCCAATCACCGGTTGCCGCCTGGGCCGGCCTGGCGCTGGGTGTGCTGGCCGCGTTGGCCGTGGTTGCCGCCACGCTGTACTTCACCTTCAAGCACGGGGAGATCTCGACATTGGGCTTCCTCGGCTTTGGCCCACCGCTGTTGGTGATGGCCGGGCACCTGGCGTGGCTGCGCTGGTCACGCGTGGCATCGCCGCTGCCCGCACCGGGTTGAGCCGGACATCACGAACTCGCCGGACACCTTGGGTGGCCAGAATGCAGGCGCTTCCGCGCAGGCAGCATTTGCTGCGGCGCCTTTTCTCAGGTACCTTTGCGACGCTGCCATGATCGTGGCAATTGCTCCCTGAGCCAGGCGTTTCATGCATTGCCCCTTCTGCCAACATGCCGATACCCGGGTCATCGACTCGCGCGTCTCTGAAGACGGCGCGACGATTCGCCGTCGGCGGGAATGCGAAGCCTGCGGCGAGCGCTTCAGCACCCTGGAAACGGTCGAGCTGAAGCTGCCGGCCATCGTCAAGAGCGATGGCACCCGCGAAGCGTTCGACCAGCGCAAGGTCCGCGCGGGGTTCGACCGCGCGCTGCAGAAGCGCGCGGTGCCCGAAGACAAGATCGAGGCGGCGGTACGCGCGGTGGTGCACCAGCTGCGCATCAGCGGCGAGCGCGAAGTGCCCTCGATCAAGGTTGGCGAGTTCGTCATGAACGAACTGCGCAAGCTCGACCACGTGGGCTACGTGCGCTTCGCTTCGGTGTACCGCAGCTTCGAGGACGTGGCCGATTTCCGCGAGGAGATCGAGAAGCTCGAGCGCGACCTGCCGTCCAGCACCGAACAGCTGCAGCTGCTGGGCGATGTGATCGCCCTGACCAAGAAGAAGAAGGGCTGACCGCCTCTGCCTGGGTGCCAACCTGGATTGGCACCGATGGCATGGATCAACACCGGCAGCGTTACCATGGTCGCATGACACCCTCGTTCTCCGTCCTCGACCACCTGCACATGGCCAACGCGCTGCGCCTGGCCGAGCGCGCTGCCTATACCACCCGGCCCAACCCGATGGTCGGCTGCGTGATCGCCCACGGCGAACGCGTGGTCGGGCAGGGCTGGCACCAGCGCGCAGGGGGGCCGCACGCTGAAGTATTCGCACTGCGCGAAGCCGGCAGCGAGGCCCGCGGTGCCACCGCTTATGTCACCCTGGAGCCCTGCGCCCACTACGGGCGCACGCCGCCGTGCGCACTGGCGCTGATCGAAGCGGGCGTGACGCGCGTGGTGGCGGCGATGCGCGATCCCTTCCCGAAAGTTGATGGCGGTGGCTTCGATCTGCTGCGCAATGCCGGCATCGAGGTTGCCGAAGGACTGATGGCGGCGCCGGCGCGCGAGCTCAACAAGGGCTTCCTGTCACGCGTGGAGCGCAACCGCCCGTGGCTGCGGGTGAAGCTGGCCGCCAGCCTCGATGGCCGCACCGCGATGGCCGACGGCAGCTCCAAGTGGATCACCGGGCCGGCTGCGCGCGAGGACGTGCAGCACTGGCGCGCCCGCGCCGGTGCGATCCTGACTGGCGCCGAGACCGTGCTGGCCGACGACCCGATGTTGACCGTGCGCCTGGCCGGTGCCGAAGTGATGCCGCCACTGCGCGTGGTGCTCGATTCGCGCCTGCGTTCGCTCGAATGCAGCCGTGTGCGCGAGGGCGGTGCGCCGACGCTGTACCTGCACGATGCGGCGGTGAGCGCACCGGATGCGGCCGACGCCGAATTTGCCAGCGTGCCCAGCGCAGAGGGGCGGCTGGACCTGGGCGCGGTGCTGGCGCTGCTGGCCGAGCGCGGCATCAACGAAGTGCATACCGAAGCCGGCGCGACGCTGGCCGGTGCGCTGCTGCGCGCTGGCTGGGTGGACGAACTGCTGCTGTACCAGGCGCCCACGCTGCTGGGCGACAACGGTCGTCCGTTGCTGGCCGGCCTGGGCATCGAGGCAATGGGCCAGCAGCGCCGCCTGCGCGTGGTTGACCAGCGCCAGGTCGGCGAGGACATCCGGCTGCTGTTGCGCCCGTGAGGCAGTGGCGGGGCACTGGCCCCGTTCCGGCGCTGTCAGGTGCCCTCGTCCTCGTGGGCGGGGCACTGCTCTTTCCATTGCTGCTTCCACAGCAGATGCAGGTCCCGGCAGTAGGCACCGAGTGCTTCTCCCGTCAGTTGCGTTGACTTCCACCGCAGCCTGCGCCGGCTGATGCCCTGGTCGTACTCGTCCGGCAGTACCGACGGTGCGCACTGATCGTGGTACTGCAGGAACGCCCGGCAATCGTCGTTCTCGCTCAGTTGCGCGTCGATGTCGCGGTCGCGCAGCTGGGTCGACTCGAACGCAACCGAAGGTTGCACGAAGAAGGTCCTGGGTCTGGACGCTTCGGCGTGCCAGCACGCCATCAGCGCGACAAGCAGGGCCGTGGTCGAGGTTGTGCGGTGCTTCATGCTGTTGCCCTCGTGGAAGAGGACAACAGCATTGATCACGCAGTGTGCGCAAGACCATGCAACGGTTCTGAAAGTGCCATTGATCCTGCTGCAGGCAAGGGCGCTACATCGTGCTTATGTGCACTCGTCGGTCCACATCATCTCGGCGATCGGGCGCAGCGCCTTGCACTCCTGCGTCATCTCATCGGCCGACTTCACCTGTGCCTTGGCCTTCAGTTCCTCGGCCATCGCATCCACGCCGCTGATCTGGTCGGGTGCGATCTTCGCCACGCAGCTGCGGTGCTGCTGCAGCAGCAGGTCGCAGCCGGGTACGCCGGTCACCTTCGGTGCGCTGGCCGCCTGCACGTCCTGCATCCATTCCTCGAAGGGTGCCAGCGCCCCGGTCACGGTGCCCACCAGATCATCGAAGTTGCCGCTGTACCAGTAGCCGTTGTCCTTGGCCGGGTACAGGGTGAAGGTGCCGCTGACCGGCACGCGCGCACCGCTCTGCAGCGCCTGGGTGTAGGCGTCGGTGAACTGCTTGCGCGAGGCCGGGCGGGCGTCGGCGGCAAGGCTGGCGGCGAACAGCGGACGTACCTTGCCCAGGTCGGGCACCTGGCAGCTGAAGGTGATGCGCGCCAGTTTCTGGTCGTCCACATATTCGTTGTCTTCAATCACGCTCTTGCTGGCGCGGCACTTCGAATCACGCAGGGCCTTGGCATACAGCGCTTCGTTGGTGGCCGCGTCGGCCTTGGCGCCGGTGCTGGCAAGCACGACCTGCCACGGTTCGGCCAGCGCCTTGGCCAATGCGCCCGGGTTCGGGGTTACCGCGTCCTGGCCGTCGAAGGCGGGCTTCAGCGCATCGTTGAGGGTGCGGGTCGCGGCAGCGTCGTCTTCCAGCAGGACGCGGGCATACAGATCGAAGGCCTGTTCGGGCGTCAGTGTGGCCGGGGCGGCGCTGGCCAGCAGCGGGGCAGCCAGCAGGGCGCTGGCCAGCAGGGTACGCAAGGGGGTCTTCATGACGGTGTTTCCTGTTCCAGAGGCGCGCAAGCCTAGCGCATCTTTGCGCAGGCCCGACGGCGCCCTGTGATCACGTGCCGACGCGCGGGGCAAAAAAAACGGGCCCCTTGCGGGGCCCGTTCGATCGCACGACGAGGAGCGACCGTTGGATCAGAAGCTGGCGCGGACGCCGGCCGAGTACTGGGTGACGTCGCGGTAGCCGGAGATCTCGCCCACCAGACCCCAGGTCTTGGTGAAGTTGATCTGGCCGCCAACAGTGCCGACCCAGGTGCCCTTGTAGTTGTTGCCGCCATCCATGTAGCCGGCCTTGGCCCAGGCTTCGGTCATGCGCGACGGCTTGCCGCGGATGCCCATGGTGACGCGGCCCAGGTTGGTGTGGTCCTTGCCGTGGTAACGCACACCGTCATAACGCAGGGTCGATTCGGCGTTCTGGCGCACCCAGGCGGCATCGGCGGTGAAGTCCAGGCGGTCGGTCCACGGCATGTGGTAGCCGATACCCAGCTCCGGCTGGTTCAGTTCCAGCTTCAGCGAATCTTCGCCGTAGTGGCGGGTCTTGCTGGTGCGCGACCAGCCACCGAACACGTAGACCTGCTCGGCCAGCGCGACCGAACCGCGCAGGTAGCCACCGTCGACCTTCGGGTCGTCCAGCAGGTTGTCGTCAACCTGGACCTGGGTCCAGCCGCCTTCAACGTAGGTGTAGCTCAGGGCCTCGGCCGAAGCCGAGAACGGGGCGGCGGCCAGCAGGGCGGCCACGATCAGGATCTTGCGCATGGGAATTCCTGTGAGTTTCAGTCCATTGGCGGGCCTGCCCTCGCGGCTGCCCGTGGCGACCTCATGTCGTCCGCTGCGGATTTTAATGAAAGTTTTACAAAATGCGAGAGACGGCCGTCACAGGCTGGGGCGGACCGGGGTTGGGGGTCGGATCCGTTTCCCATCGGGAAACGGCCCTGACCCCAGTGCTGCTGCGGTCCATGGGGTCAGAGCCCTTTCCTGCGGAAAGGGACCCGACCTTGAGCATCCCACCCCGTTCAGGCCGGGCTGGTACACTGACGAGGCCGGTTCGCCGGTACACAAACGTCTTCAGGGCGGGGTGCAATTCCCCACCGGCGGTAGGTGCGCAAGCACGAGCCCGCGAGCGCCCCGGCCCACGGCCGGGGGTCAGCAGATCCGGTCCAATGCCGGAGCCGACGGTCATAGTCCGGATGAAAGAAGACGGTGCCACAGGGCTCTTGCCCTGCGTGCACCTGTTTGCCTTGCGGCGTTTTTCGCTCACTTTTCGCGGAGAACGTTACTTGTTTACTGGAATCATCGAAGGCGTCGGCCGTCTGGCCGCACGCGAATCCATCGGCGGCGATGTCCGCTTCACCTTCAATGTCGGGAATCTGCCGTTCGACAACGTGCAGATGGGCGAGAGCATTGCCATCAACGGCGTCTGCCTCACCGTCATCGCGTTCGACGCCCGCAGCTTCCAGGCCGATGCCTCCACCGAGACTCTGGGCCTGACCACGCTGGGCCAGCTGGGCGAGGGTGCGGTCATCAACCTGGAACGGGCCATGCGCCCGACCGACCGCCTCGGCGGCCATCTGGTCAGCGGCCACGTCGACGGCCTCGGCCAGGTGCTGTCCATCCATGAAGATGCACGTGCCCAGCGCTGGCGCTTCGCCGCGCCGGCCTCGCTGCGCCGCTACATTGCCAAGAAGGGTTCGATCTGCGTGGACGGCGTCAGCCTCACCGTCAACGAAGTGGACGATGAAGGCTTTGAAGTCGCCCTCATTCCGCACACCGTGGCCAACACCGCCTTCTCCGCCACCGGCGTGGGCAGTGCGGTCAATCTGGAAATCGATCTGGTCGCCCGTTATGTGGAGCGGTTGATCAGTGTGCCGACCAACGGTCAGCACCCACACGGAGATGCCGCATGAATTTCGCCCCGATTCCGGAAATCCTGGAAGACATCCGCCTGGGCCGCATGGTGGTCATCGTCGATGACGAAGACCGAGAGAACGAAGGCGACCTGATCATGGCCGCCGAGCTGGTCAAGCCGTCGGACATCAACTTCATGGTCACCCATGGCCGCGGCCTGGTATGCCTGCCGCTGACCCGCACCCGCGCCGCCGACCTCGGCCTGGCGCCGATGGTGCAGGCCAATACCGCGCAGTTCCAGACCAACTTCACGGTCAGCATCGAGGCCGCCGAGGGCGTTACCACCGGCATCTCGGCCCACGACCGCGCCCACACCATCCGCACCGCGGTCAAGCCCAACGCCAAACCGTCGGACCTGCACCAGCCGGGCCACATCTTCCCGCTGATCGCCCAGCCGGGCGGCGTGCTGACCCGCGCCGGCCATACCGAAGCCGGCGTCGACCTGGCCATGCTGGCCGGGCTGGAACCGGCCGGCGTGCTGGTGGAGATCCTGAACCCGGATGGCAGCATGGCGCGCCGCCCGGAGCTGGAAGTGTTCGCCCGCGAGCACGGCCTGAAGATGGGCTCCATCGCCGACCTGATCGCCTACCGCCTGGCCACCGAAAAGACTGTTGAACGTGTGGACGAGCGCGACATCGACACCGAATTCGGCCCGTTCAAGCTGGTGACCTACCGCGACCGCATCGCCCACGACCTGCATTTCGCCCTGGTGCGCGGCACGCCGGATGCGGAAACACCGACCCTGGTGCGCGTGCAGGTGGAAAACCCGCTGGCCGACCTGCTGCACTGGCGCCGTGACGACTTCGGCGTGGCGGCCACCGACGCCCTGCGTGCAATCGATGCCGAGGGCGCAGGCGTGATGGTGGTGCTGTCGGCCCCGCGCGATGGCGAAGCCCTGCTGGCCCGCCTGCGCCAGCAGCCGGCGCCGGTGGTGCCGGGCAAGGACAAGGACGTGGGCCAGTGGCGCCGCAATGGTGCCGGCGCGCAGATCCTGTCCGACCTGGGCCTGGGCAAGCTGCGCGTGCTGGGCACCCCGCGCCGTCAGATCGGCCTGGCCGGGTACGGCCTGGAAGTGGTGGAGACGGTCACCCTGTAATGGGGATTGCCGGCCAGCGGCCGGCACTACCGGTGGGTGCCGACCCCATGCCACCGGTGGGTGCCGACCGTTGGTCGGCACACCCTGCAGGCCCCCGCCAGCCACGGCCGGGGCCCATCCACGCTAGAATTACCCCCTTATCGAGTCCCCCAAGCCGCATATGAGCCACTACGAAGGCGATCTTCGCACTCCCGAGTCGGCGCGCTTCGCCATCCTGGCCAGCCGCTGGAACGCCCGCATCACCGACGCGCTGGTCGCAGGCGCGCGCCTGAGCCTGGCCGGCAACGGCATCACCGAAGCCAACATCGACGTGATCCGCGTGCCGGGTGCCTGGGAACTGCCGCTGGTGGCTGCACGCCTGGCCGCCGCCCATGAACACGCCGCCATCCTCACCCTGGGCTGCGTCATCCGTGGCGACACCCGCCACTACGAACACGTGGCCGACCGCTGTGCCGAAGGCCTGATGCGCGTGCAGCTGGATTTCGGCGTGCCGGTGCTGAACGGCGTGCTGGCGGTGGAACGCGTTGAAGACGCCGAGGCCCGCGCAGGCGGCAGCCACGGCAACAAGGGCGAGGAAGTCGCACTCGCCGCACTGGAAATGGTCAATCTGCTGGAGCAACTGCCATGAACAAGAACACCCAGGGCAAGCCCTCCGGTAAACCCGTCCGCCGCGATGGCGTCGACCCGGTGCTGCGCTCGCGCGCCCGCCGTCGTGCCGTGCAGGCCATCTACGCCTGGCAGATCTCCGGCGGCAACGCGCAGTCGCTGATCGCCCAGTTCGCCCACGAGCAGGCCCGCGAAATCGCCGACCTGGCGTACTTCGAGGCACTGGTGCACGGCGTGCTCGACAACCGTCGCGACATCGACGAAGCGCTCGGCCCGTACCTGGACCGTGGCATCGAGGAAGTGGATGCGATCGAACGCGCGGTGCTGCGCCTGGCCGCCTACGAGCTTCGCTACCGCCTGGACGTGCCGTACCGCGTGGTGATCAACGAGGCCATCGAATCGGCCAAGCGCTTCGGTTCCGAACATGGCCATACCTACGTCAACGGCGTGCTGGATCGTGCCGCCGTGGAATGGCGCAAGGTCGAATCGGGTCACTGACCCGCCTGTGGTAGTGCCGGCCGCTGGCCGGCAG
>NZ_KV791315.1:0-7021 GCF_001807895.1 Stenotrophomonas sp. HMSC10F07 | reverse complement strand
GCGGTAGTGCCGGCCGCTGGCCGGCAACCCCGGCCATGCCGGGTTCAGGCGATGCCGGCCCGCGGCCGGCACGATCCTCAGTGCTCGTGCGCGGCTGGCGCGGCGGCGCCGCCTTCCAGCTGGTCGAGGAAGTCGACCGCGCGGCGCAGGTGCGGGATCACGATGGAGCCGCCCACCACCAGGCCGACCGAGAAGGTCTCGAAGAACTCCTCGCGGGTCACCCCGGCGTCCTTGCACTGGGCCACGTGGTAGCTGATGCAGTCGTCGCAGCGCAGCACCATCGAGGCCACCAGGCCCAGCAGCTCCTTGGTCTTCACGTCCAGCGCGCCGGCCTGGTAGGTCTGCGTATCCAGCGCGAAGAAGCGGCGCACCACCTGGTTCGGTTCGCCCAGGATGCGCTCGTTCATGCGCTTGCGGAACTCGGTGAACTCGGCGATGCGGTCCTTGCTGCCGTCGTCGGCCGCGCTCATGCCTGGCCCTGCCCGGCCAGCAGCGGCTCGAGCTTGCCTTCACGGTGCAGGGCCATCATGTCGTCGTAGCCGCCGACATGGACGTCGCCGACGAAGATCTGCGGCACGCTGGTGCGGCGGGTCAGCGCCATCATCTTCTCGCGCTCGGCCGGGTCCAGGTCAATGCGGACCTCGGTCCACTGCTGGCCCTTGCTCTTCAGGAAGTTCTTGGCGGCCACGCAGTACGGGCAGACGGCAGTGGAATAGATGGTAATGGCGGGGGCACCGCCGGCGGTCTGGGCTGTCACGGGAAACTCCACGATGGATCGACGGTCTACATATGGTACCGGTGCGCTGGAATTTCCACGCCACGGCCGCAACACTGTGGATTAACGAATGGTTGCCCCCCGCCCTGCCACGCTTGGCGCGCCCCGCCCGAGGACCTTCTGCTTGCGAGCCCTGCTGCTGACTACCGCCGTCACCCTGGCCCTGGCCATGCCGCTGGCCCAGGCCCAGGAGAAGCTGCCCGACATCGGCTCTTCGGCCGGCGAGCTGCTGACCCCGGCCCGCCAGGCCGAGTACGGCGCGATGATGCTGCGCGAGCTGCGCAACTACGGCTACCTGCTGGAAGATCCGCTGGTCAACGACTGGCTGCAGACCATGGGTACCCGGCTCGGCTCCAACAGTGACCAGCCGCGGCAGCCGTACACCTTCTTCGTGATGAACGACCGCCAGATCAACGCGTTCGCCACGCTGGGCGGCTACATCGGGGTCAATGCCGGACTGGTGCTGACCGCCGAGCGCGAGGACGAGGTCGCTGCGGTGCTGTCCCACGAAATCGCCCACGTTACCCAGCAGCACGTGCTGCGCGGTGTCGAGCGCGCCCAGCGCGACCAGATCCCGATCCTGCTGGGCATGCTGGCGGCGGTAGTGGCCGCCCAGGCCAGCAACAGCACGTCGTCCGGCAACGCGACGATGGCCGCGATCAGCTCGGGCATGGGCCTGATGCAGCAGCGGCAGATCAACTACACCCGCTCCAACGAGTCCGAGGCCGACCGTCTGGGCATCCGCACCCTGTCGCGCAGCGGCTACGACGTGGATGCCATGGCCGGCTTTTTCGAGCGGATGTCGGCAGCCATGCGCGGCAACGAAGGCGGCTACAGCGTGCCCGAGTTCCTGCGCACCCACCCGGTCAACATCACCCGCATCAGCGAGGCCAAGTCCCGCGCCCAGCAGATGAAGAAGGATACGGTGCTGCTCACCACCAGCACCCCCACCGGCGAGCGCAAGGAGCGGGTGGACCCGGCAGATCCCAGCCTGGGCGAGCCGCTGTTGCGCGGCAACAACCCGCTGCTGCCCAGCAGTGTGCTGCGCCTGCCGATCGGCCAGCTCAACCGTGGCGCCAGCGGTGACTTCGAGTGGGCGCGTGAGCGCCTGCGCGTGCTCAGCGCGGACTCCACCCCCGAGCTGGAGCGCGAGTACGCCGACCTGGCCAAGCGGCAGAAGGACGGCCTCAACGATGCGCAGCGCTACGGCCAGGCGCTGGCGGTGATGCGCGGTGGCCGTGCCGGTGCCGGCCAGGCCCGGCAGACCCTGGCCGGCCTGCTGCAGAGCCACCCCGGCAACCTGTGGCTGGCGCTGGGGCTGGGCGAGGCGGAGTCGCGCGCAGGCCAGGCGGCCCAAGCCAACAGCCGCTTCGAGCAGCTGCTGCGCGAACACCCCAACAGCCGCCCGGTGGCACTGACCTATGCCGAGATCCTGAACGAACAAGGCAGCCGCGAAGCCGGCCAGCGTGCGCAGGCGATGCTGCGCCCCCTGCTGTCGCAAAGCGGTAACGATCCGGTCTTCCAGCAGCGTTTCGCCCGCGCCAGCGAGTTGGCTGGCGACAGCGTGCGCGCCAGCGAGGCCTATGCCGAGGCCGCCTTCCTCAGCGGGCGGCCAGAACAGGCGCTGATGCAGCTGCAGGCGCTCAAGCGCAACCCGGCGCTGGATTACATCGGCCGCGCGCGGGTTGACGCCCGCATCGAATCGATCACCCCGACGGTGCTGGAGCTGCGCCGGCAGGGCGTGCAGGACCCGGACCTGGACCGCCGCTGAGCACCGCATGACCGGCCGATGGCAATCCAGGCCGGTTCCGGCCGGGTAGTCACAAACATGTCATCAAACCGTAGTCTACTGGCACCACTCCAGTAACCGAGCCCTACGGTGTCCTCGTGCAGAAACGCATCCTGATCGTCGATGACGAGCCCGCGATCCGTGAAATGGTCGCCTTCGCCCTTCGCAAGGGCGATTACGAACCGGTCCACGCCGGCGATGCCCGGGAGGCCCAGACCGCGATCGCCGATCGCGTTCCCGACCTGATCCTGCTGGACTGGATGCTGCCCGGCACCAGCGGCCTGGACCTGGCCCGCCGCTGGCGCAAGGAAACGCTGACCCGCGAAGTACCGATCATCATGCTGACCGCCCGCGGCGAAGAGAATGATCGCGTCGGTGGCCTCGAGGCCGGTGTCGATGACTATGTGGTCAAGCCGTTCTCGGCACGCGAACTGCTGGCCCGCATCCGAGCGGTCATGCGCCGCGCCCGCGAAGATGACGAGGACGGCAGCGTAGCCGTCGGCCCGATCCGTATCGACGGCGCCGCCCATCGCGTGTTCGCCAACGACCAGCCGGTGCCGATCGGCCCGACCGAATACCGTCTGCTGCATTTCTTCATGACCCATCCCGAGCGCGTCTACACCCGCGCGCAGCTGCTGGACCATGTATGGGGCGGCAGCGTGTACGTGGAGGAGCGCACCATCGACGTGCATATCCGCCGCCTGCGCAAGACGCTGGAGCCGTTCAACGCCGAGAACATGGTGCAGACCGTGCGCGGCGCCGGCTACCGCTTCTCCACTGCTACCTGAGTCTCGTCGTGCCGGCACCGCGCACCTGCGGGTGCCGGTGCCGGCAACTCTGCTATAACCCTCGGTTCACCCCAGTGAACCGCCGCACCTCAACGACGAGATCGCAATGCCCCGCCACATCCGCTCTGCCTGGTTGAAGACCCTGGCCACCGTTGCCGCGGTGCTGCTGTTCGCCGGACTGGTGGGGTGGTTCACGGGCCATCTGTGGTTGTGCATCGCACTGGGCGCGCTGGCGACCCTGGCCTGGCATTACTGGCGCCTGCGCAGCGTTCTGCGCCGGCTGACCGCTCGCCAGCGCTGGGACACCGCCGAAGAAGGCACCGGCGTCTGGAACGAACTGGACCGCCTGCTGTACCGCAACCAGGTGGAAATGCGCGTGCGCAAGCGCCGCCTGCTGGACATGCTGCGCAGCTACCGCGCTGCTGCCGCCGCGTTGCCTGATGCCGTCGTCGTGCTGGATCGCAACAGCCAGCGCGTGCAGTGGTTCAACGAAGCGGCTACCGCTCTGCTCGGCCTGCACCATCCCGGCGACCTTGGCGAGGCCCTGGTCGAGCGCCTGCAGCCAATGCCGCTGGCGCACTGGCTGGCTGGTGGCCGCAATGCCGAGCCCATCCTGGACGTACCCTCGCCGGTCGATCCGGCGATCCGCCTGAACCTGCGCCTGATTCCCTATTCGTCGGACTACTGGCTGCTGATCGCGCGTGACGTCAGCAAGCTGCTGCGCCTGGAGCAGGTGCGGCGGGATTTCGTCGCCAACGTTTCACACGAACTGCGCACGCCGCTCACCGTGGTCCACGGCTACCTGGACATGATGGACCCGGAGGATTTCCCGGGAACCGGACCGATGCTGGAAGAAATGCGCAAGCAGAGCCAGCGCATGGCCCAGCTGGTGGAAGACCTGCTGACCCTGTCGCGCCTCGAATCGCAGGAACACAGCGAGGAAGAGACCGTGGCCATGCAGCCGATGCTGGCGACGCTGCGCCGCGAAGCCGAAGCGCACAGCCAAGGCCGCCACCAGATCAGCATCGACGACCTCGCCGGCGTTGACCTTCAGGGCTCGACCAAGGAACTGCACAGCGCCTTCTCCAACCTGGTCACCAATGCGGTGCGCTATACGCCGGCCGGTGGCCGCATCGCGGTGGAGTTCCGCCGCGAGGGCGACGGTGCGGTGCTGGCGGTGCGCGATTCCGGCTACGGCATCCCGGCCACCCACCTGCCGCGCCTGACCGAACGCTTCTACCGTGTCTCCAGCAGCCGCTCGCGCGAAAGCGGTGGTACCGGCCTGGGCCTGTCCATCGTCAAGCACATCCTCGGCCTGCACCACGCGCGGCTGGAGATTGAAAGCGAAGTCGGCAAGGGCTCGGTGTTCTCCTGCCATTTCGATGCCGACCACGTGCGCCCGCGCGAGTCCGCCCCCCTGACCTCCATCGAAGAATGACGCCATGAGCAGCCTCGGATCCCTCCCCCTCCCCGTGAGCCCGGACAACGATCCGTTGCGTGACCCGGCGCTGTACATCAACCGCGAGCTGTCGCAGCTGGATTTCAACTTCCGCGTGCTGGCCCAGGCGATGGACCCGCAGGTGCCGCTGCTGGAGCGCCTGCGCTTCATGTGCATCTCCTGCACCAACCTCGACGAGTTCTTCGAGATCCGTGCCGCCGCCGTGCGCCACGCGCAGGAGTACGGCCTGCCACCCGCACCGGACGGGATGAGCCCGCAGGCCATCCTGAGCGCCATCCATGACCGCGCCGCCGAACTGGTGGACCAGCAGTACCGCTGCTGGAACGAGACGCTGCGGCCGGCGCTGATGGAGGCCGGCATCGGCGTGCTCGGCCGCCACTCCTGGACCGACCGCCAGAAGCGCTGGCTGCGCGCCTACTTCCGCAACGAGATCATGCCGGTGCTGTCGCCACTGGGCCTTGACCCGGTGCACCCGTTCCCGAAGATCCTCAACAAGTCGCTGAACATCGTGGTGGTGCTCAAGGGCACCGATGCGTTCGGCCGCGCCGGCCACCTGGCCATCGTGCGCGCGCCGCGCTCGCTGCCGCGCATCATCCAGCTGCCGGAAAAGCTCGGCGGGCCCCAGAACTTCGTGTTCCTCTCGTCGGTGCTGTCGACCTTCGTCGATGAGCTGTTCCCGGGCATGGAAGTCCAGGGCGCCTACCAGTTCCGCGTCACCCGCAATTCCGAGCTGGTGGTGGACGAGGAGGAAGTGGAAAACCTGGCGCTGGCGCTGCGTGACGAGCTGGTCGACCGCGGCTACCGGCCAGCGGTGCGGCTGGAGATCGCGCACGACATGCCGCGCGAGATCGTGCGGACCCTGCTGCAGAATTTCGGCCTGACCGAGAACGCGGTGTACCGCATCGATGGCCCGGTCAACCTCAACCGCATCATCCAGCTGTACGATCTGATCGCGCAACCGGACCTGAAATACCCGCCGATGACCCCGCGCACGCTGCGCGACAGTGACGGCATCTTCGAGACGGTGGCGCGCCAGGACCTGCTCCTGCACCATCCGTTCGACGCCTTCACCGCAGTGCTGGACCTGATCCGGCAGGCGGCAATCGATCCGAACGTGCTGGCGATCAAGCAGACCCTGTACCGCACCGGCAAGGACTCACTGATCGTCGATGCGCTGATCCAGGCCGCGCGCAACGGCAAGGACGTGACCGTGGTGGTCGAACTGCGCGCCCGCTTCGACGAAGAAGCCAACCTCGGCCTGGCCGATCGCCTGCAGGAAGCCGGCGTGCAGGTGGTGTACGGCGTGGTCGGCTACAAGACCCACGCCAAGATGCTGCTGATCGTGCGCCGCGAGGGCCGCAAGCTGCGCCGCTACGTGCACCTGGGTACCGGCAACTACCACAGCGGCACCGCCCGCGCGTATACCGACATCAGCCTGATCACCGCCGATGCGGACATCGGCAATGACGTGCACCTGCTGTTCCAGCAGCTGTCCGGGCTGGCGTCGAAGATGAAGCTCAAGCGCCTGCTGCAGTCGCCCTTCACCCTGCACACCGGCATCCTCGGCCGCATCGAGCGCGAGACGCGCATCGCCGCCGCTGGCCGCCCGGCGCGGATCATCGCCAAGATGAACGCACTGAACGAACCGCAGGTGGTGCGCGCGCTGTACGCCGCGTCGCAGGCCGGCGTGCAGATCGACCTGATCATCCGCGGCGCCTGCACGCTGCGACCGGGCGTACCGGGCATCTCGGACAACATCCGCGTGCGCTCGATCGTCGGCCGCTTCCTGGAACACAGCCGCGTCTACTGGTTCGGCAACGACGGCGCACCGGAAATGTACTGCGCCAGCGCCGACTGGCTGGAACGCAACCTGCTGCGCCGGGTCGAGACCTGCTTCCCGATCCTCGATCCGGAACTGGCCAAGCGGGTCTACCGCGAAGTCCTGCAGAACTACCTTGACGACAACCTCAACGCCTGGGAACTGGACGCGCACGGCATCTACCACAAGCGTGCCCCAGCCCACGACGAAGCCCCGCATTCGGCGCAGATGGCGTTGATGCAGGGGCTGTGATCCGGTAGGTGCCGACCGTTGGTCGGCACGCATCGCCCATGCAGAACCAAGGGGTCAGAGCCCGTTGCGCAGCAACGGGATCCGACCCCGTGCCGTACCGACAGACCGCGGGAAACTGTCGAAGGCGGGGTGGGTCCGG
>NZ_KV791314.1:42986-86212 GCF_001807895.1 Stenotrophomonas sp. HMSC10F07 | reverse complement strand
CGAACACTTCGCTCTTGTTGCTCCACTCCCAGATCGAGACATTCCGTACCGGATCGATCACCACGCGCGGCGTGCCCAGATGATCTGGTTGGACGTAGGCCAACTCCGGCACGCCGGTGCCAGGCACGTTGATCAGCGCCACCGGGTAGTTGTCCAGCCAGATGGCCTGCTGTTGCGCCTGGCCCGTGGCCGAGTAGTTGCCCAGCCACTGTCCTGCCTCGTCGTACAGCGTGATCTGCGCCGCGCCACCGGCCGGGGTGCGCAGCACGCGCTCACCGCGATGGTTGTAACCGTAGCTTTCCAGCACGGCATCACCCTGCCTCACCGCGTTCATGCGGTTCGCATCGTTGTAGATGAACGTCTTGCTGCCGATGCTGGTGGTATTCCCCGCTGCGTCATGGTTGCGCACCTCGCCATCCACCGCAGCCAGGCGATGGCTGGTTGGGGGATAGGTGTAGCTGGCGGTGCCTGCCGAAGTGGTCAGCGGGGTGCGATTACCGGTGGAGTCAAAATTCTCAAGCCCCCTCTTCGAAGAGGGGGCTGAGAAGGCACGCTACTCTTGTGATCCACCAGCCAAATGCTGCTTTCTCCTCAAGGCAACGAGAAAGAAGGCTGTCGCAGCTAGCAACGCGCCACACGCATCCCAGATTCGGTCAAGCCACAGCATCAAAGTGAAAATGGCCAGCCACATTACAGATAGTGCAAGAAACCATCCGCGCGTCAGCTTCATAGGGCTCAATACACAGTTTGAATTCCAACCATAGCGCAGACGATACCCAATGCAACCTAATAGATTGCCGGCATCCCTTCCTCCAACTGCTGCAACGCCGGCGACAAAGGGCAAAAGCAGCGTCAGATCCGACGCACCAGATGCCGGCAAGGTCAGCCGCGTTGATGGGGGGGGGCGGAAGAACCAGCAGCGCAGGCGCAGCGACCTCATGCACCATGACTTCCTGCACAGGGAGTAGGTGTTATACCTCACTACATTACCAGCACGACCCGTCGCGAGGTCGGCAGGCTGTGGCACTCCGCTGCAGACCTGACCCATCGGAAGGGCTGGCACGCGCACGGCCCAGGGGAACGGCAATGAAGAGCAGCCGAGTGACGTTGTGGGCGCTGGCCGCGATGATGGCCGCAGTGGGCACCGCGCACGCAGGGGAAATCCAGGTGGATCGAGGCGCTTACGCACTGCAGGCCGAAGAAACGGGGTCAGGCCCGATCACCGTGGTCTTTGAATCCGGTTTCGGCCAGGGCGCGGGCGCCTGGAAGGAGGTGGTTGCGGGTCTGGGGCGCGACTACCACAGCATCACGTACGCCCGTGTGGGACTCGGCAAGTCCGGCAGCGACGGTCACCCCAAGCGCATCGATGCGCATCTGGCCGACCTCACGGCCGTGATCGATACGCTCGCCCCCGGTCGCCGCGTGGTGCTGGTGGGTCATTCCTATGGCGGCCTGCTGGCCACGGAGTTTGCACGCCGCCATCCGGAGCGCCTGCAGGGCCTGGTGCTGGTGGACCCGGCCACGATGGGGCAGCGCCATGCGTTCAAGCAGGCCGACAGTGCACGCGTGCAGGCAGACGATGCCCAGCTGCGGGCGATGCTGCCGCCAGCCATGGCCGCCGACTACGCCGTGCTGACCGAACAACTGGATGCACCCGGTGCGGAAACCCCGCGCACGATGCCGGACGTGCCGGTGGCGCTGCTGACTGCAACGCGGCTGGCTGCCGAGCCGCTGTTCTTCGAGGAAACCGCAGGGGGCAAGGCGCTCTGGAAGGCACAGCACGCCCTGCTCTTCTCGGGGTTCACGCGCGGCACGCATCGCTACCTGGCGACCGGGCACACCCTCCAGCGCGAGGATCCTGCTGCGGTGGTGGCCGCGATTCAATCCGTCTCCGGCACCTTGAAGTAGCCGTTCCAGGCAACGGCCTTCCGGGTTGTCCCGGCTACTGCCCCCGCAGGCGCACCGCAAAATAGCGCGCCGGGGAAAGGCCAAGCGCCTTCTTGAACATCGTGATGAAGGCCGTCACCGACTCATAGCCCAGCGTCTCGGAAACGCGTTGTACCGGTGCGCCCGTGGCAAGTTCCCGAATGGCGATGAGCAGGTGCAGCTGCTGCCGCCAGCGCCCGAAGGACAAGCCCGTTTCCCGTTCGATGAGCCGGGTCAATGTGCGCTCGCCCAGGGCCAGGCGCACCGCCCACTGGCTGATGGTGCTGCGATCTGCCGGATCCGCCGACAGCGCCGCCGCCAGCGCACGCACCTTCGGGTGATGGCTGACCGGCAACGACAGATGCTCGGCCGGCATCTGCACCAGTTCGTCCAGCAGCACCCGCGCCAACCGGTCGGTGTGGCTGCCATGCGGGTAGTCCAGCGGCGCGTCGGCCAGGTGCAGGATCATCTCGCGCAGCATCGGCGAGATCGCCAGCGTCACGCACTGCGCCGGCAGGTCGACGACGCCGGGCTCGACGAACAGGTAGCACAGGCGCGCGTTGGCGGTGGCGCGATTGCTGTGCGGCATGCCACCCGGAATCCAGACGCCACACTGGGGCGGCACGATCCACAGCGCATTGGCCACTTCGCAGGTCACCGCGCCATGCAGCGCAAGAATCAGTTGACCCTTGCGGTGCTCATGCACGGGAATCTCTGCGTCGTGCTCGGCCACCTGCAGGCGGCTGGCAACCGCCGGGCGATCGGTCTCGTCCGGGTCGAGGTCAAAGCCGGGGAGCGAAATGCGAGCCATTCTCACATTGACCGGTTTTAGCGATTGATTGTCATTGTAGCGAAATTCGCCATGGCGGCCGATCACTAGCATGAGCCGCATGCCCTCCCCTACCCCTTTCCGTCCCCATGTGTTCCAGGCATTCGCCCGGTTGAAAAGCCCTGCCCTCAGGACCGACCAGGAAGCAGTGCTGTTCTCGCTCAAATGCCTGCTCGCCACGTCGCTGGGGCTGTATGTCTCTCTGCGGATCGGCCTGAATCGCCCGTTCTGGGTGATCGGCACGGTCTATCTGGTGTCGCAGCCCCTTTCCGGGGCGACACTGAGCCGCGGCCTGTTTCGCCTGCTCGGTACCGTGGGCGGGGCCGTCGCCACCGTCGCGCTGGTGCCACGCTTCGCCAATGCACCCCTGGTGCTGAGCGCCGCGCTCGCCACCTGGATGTCGCTTTGCCTGTATCTGGCAATGCTCGACCGCACGCCGCGTGCCTATGCGTTTCTGCTGGCCGGCTATACCACCAGCCTGATCGGGTTTCCTGCGGTGATGGTGCCGGCAGACGTGTTCACCATTGCCATCACGCGGGTGCAGGAAATCGCCATCGGCATCCTGGCCGCAACGCTGGTCCATGGGCTGGTGCTGCCGCGCCGGGTTTCGTCGCGCGTGCACGCACGGGTCGCTGCCGTGCTGGATGACGCGGAACGATGGACGAGGGACATGCGCGCCGGCGCATCGGACACGGTGCTGGCGACGGACCGCTCGAAAGTGGCAGCCGACCTGCTCGAGTTGCATGTGCTGTCGATCCACCTGCCCTTCGACAGCGCCCACGGCGTGGCCCAGGTACGGATCCTGCGTGCCGTGCATGACCGGATGCTGGACGTACTGATGCTCTCCAGCGCGGTGGAAGATTCCATCGACCGGCTGCGTTCACCACAGGCCGGCGCGATGGATGCAACGGGCTGGCGCGATCTGCTGCAGGCCGGCCTCGCCGCGCAACAGACCGAGCTCGACCTCGCCCACGCCGACTGCCGCGTGCTGCAGGCACAACTATGCGCTGCCCGGCCCGACTGGCGCCGGCATGTACCTGCTCGCCTTGCGCGATATGCGCAGGGTGCGGTACTTCACCGGGATCATCGGCTTGCCCTGCGCAGCGCGCTGGGCGCGTTCGTCGGCATCCTGCTGAGCTGCGTTCTGTGGATCGTTACCGGCTGGTCGGACGGCGCCACGGCGGTGTCCATCATCGGCACGGCGTGCGTGCTGTTCGGCACGATCGAAGCGCCTGCGCCGCATGTCATGCGCTATCTGGTGGGGTCGTTGATTGGCGTTGCCGTCGGCCTGCTCTACGGTCTGCTGATCTTCCCCGCGTTGTCCGATATCACCGGCCTGATTGCCGCGCTCGCGCCGGTGCTGCTGCTGTGCGGATCGTTCCTGGCCCGGCCGCCCTACATCATGGCCGCGCTGGGCGTGGTGCTGACCTTCCCACTCATCGCCGGTCTGGGTGCGACCAATGCGATCAACATCGTCGGCGCACTCAACAACAGCGTTGCGTTGTTCGTCGGTACGACGGTGGCACTGTGCAGCATGCAGCTGTTCCAGACCGCCGATGCGGGCCGCAACCGCGCACGGCTGGAGCGTTCGATCCGTCGGGATATCGCACGACACGCCGCCGGACAAGGTGGCGTGACCCGCGCTTGGCTCAGCCGCATGCTGGATCGAATCGGGCTGCTCGCTCCCAGGCTGCAGGGCCTTTCCAGCGCCGCGCACGACGTGCGGGCATTGTTTGCGGATGTTCGTGCGGCACGTGCATCCAGCCAACTCCGCGCACTGGAAAGCTGCCTGGACAATCCGCAGGTCCGGGCGCTTCAAGCACTGCTGATCGAACGCCTCGCCGAGCATTTCAGGGTTCGTGCTCACCCGCCGCGCCCTATCGACACCCATCTTCTGGAACTGCTGGACCGAATGCGCGAAGCAGTGGTGACCAGCAGCGGGGCTGATCGGGAGCATCTGTCGCACCTGCTCTGCGGGTTGCACCGCGACCTTCTCGTACCTTTGTTCACCCACCGGCGCTGACCTCATGCTTCCTGATCTTTCGATTGATGGCGTGCTGATCCCCGGCCTTCTCGCCGTGGCCGCCGCCGCGCTGGCGCTGTCGATGCTGACCTCGCGCCTGCTCGCCAGTCTCGGCCTGTACCGCTTGTTCGCCGCGCGACCACTGGTGGGCCTGTCCCTGTTCGTGATCCTGGCGGAGCTGATGATCCGGCTCGCGCCCCTGTTCGAGAAATGAGATGAAACACACGCTTGCTGTCATCGGGCGCTGGAGCGCAACCCTGGTTGTATTCGCGATTGCTGTCGTTGCCGCACTGTCCATCTGGAAGCGTTACGAAACACGCCCGTGGACGCGGGATGGACGGGTGCGCGCCGACGTGGTGCGCGTTGCATCAGACATGGGGGGGCTGGTCACCCAGGTGCTGGTGCACGACAACCAGCGGGTGAGCGCCGGACAGCTGCTGCTGGTGCTGGACCAGCCGCGCTTCGCTGCCGCACTTGAGAAGGCCGACGCAGCGGCCAGCAGCGCACGCGCCACGCTGGCGCTGGCCCGCCGCGAATCGACGCGGGACAACGCACTGGGCAACCTGGTCGCTTCGGAAACCCGCGAACGCAATGCCGCCAAGGTCGATACCGAGCTGGCAGCGCTGGCGCAGGCACGGGCCGAACAGCGCGTTGCCCAGCTCAACGTGCAACGCACCGAGGTGCGTGCGACCACCGATGGCATCGTCACCAACCTGGACCTGCACGCGGGCGACTACCTGCAGCCGGGGGCACAGGCGCTGGCGCTGATCGACACCCGCAGCCTGCGCATCGAGGGCTATTTCGAGGAAACCAAGCTGGCCTGCATCACCGAGGGCGATGCCGCCGTGGCCCGGCTGATGGGCGACGACCACGACGTGCGCGGGCACGTGGATACCATCGCCGCCGGCATTGCCGACGATCAGCGCTCAAGCACCCACAACCTGCTGCCGGCGGTGGCACCGACCTACACCTGGGTGAGGCTGGCACAGCGGATCCCGGTACGCATCCGCATTGACGATGCGCGGCCGGATACCCGCCTGATCGTCGGTCGCACTGCGAGTGTGACCATCACGCCCTCGGCACAGGGAACCTGCAAGTGAGCCTGCGAACACTACGCGGTGGGCTGCTTGCCCTGCTGCTGCCGATGACGGCCTGCGTCTCCGGCCCCGACTATCACCTGCCTGCGAATGCCGTCGCTGCCTCCACACGCGCGGCGCAGGCGTTCGTCTCGGGCAAAGAGGCATCGTTCAGCCACGACCCACCACCGGATCGGTGGTGGGAACTGTATGGCGACCCCCAGCTTGACGCCTACGTACACGATGCACTGGCGGCCAATACCGACCTGCGCGCCGCCGATGCCAACCTTCGGCGCGCCAGCGCTGCCGTGCTGGAGTATCGCGCGCGCGGTGCCCTGCAGGCCGACGTGGATGTATCGGGCACGCTCACCCATGCCGGTGGTTACACCCTGGCGTCGGCCGCGCCGCAGTCCTATGCGCTGGGCCTTCACCTCTCCTATCCACTGGATCTTGCAGGCGGCATCCGCCGCGGCATCGAAGCCGCCAACGCCGACGCGCAGGCCATCGCTGCGGCACGGGACCAGGTCCGCGTGGTCGTCGCTGCGGCTGTCACCCGTGCCTATCTCCAGATCTGCACAAGCAATCACACGCTCGCTGCGACCCGGCATGTGCTGGCGATACAGCGCGCCACGCTGGAGGCAACCCGTCGCCTGGCTGCAGGCGGGCGTGGAACGGACTTCGATGTCAGCCGTGCCGGAGCCGCGGTCAACCGCAGCGCGGCGGCGGTACCGCACCTGCTGGCAGAACGCCAGGCCGCACTGTTCGAACTGGCCGCACTGATGGGCAGGGTCCCGGCAGACTATCCCAGGGAGGCCGAAGCCTGCCCCCAGCCCCCTGAGCTGGAGCAGGCGCTGCCGGTCGGTGACGGCTGGCAGCTGCTCCAGCGGCGCCCCGACATACGTGCCGCGGAGCGTAGCCTTGCCGCGGCCACAGCGATGATCGGCGTAGAGACTGCGGAACTTTATCCGCGGGTCACCCTGGGCGCGTCCCTGGGCACGGCGGGCATGCGACGGCAGCTGCTTTCCGCCGACAGTTTCGGGGCGAGCGCCGGGCCGCTGCTGTCATGGCACTGGCCCAACCGCCGCGTGGCCAAGGCCCGCATCGCAGCGGCCGGTGCCAATGCAGATACGGCTCTTGCTTCCTTTGACGGCGCGGTGCTGCAGGCACTTCGCCAGACCGAGACAGCGCTTTCTGCCTGCACCCAGGCGCTTGAACGCGAGCGCAGCCTGGCACAGGCGCGTGGGGACGCAGCGCGGGCCGCGGGACAGGCGCAGCAGCTCTACCGTTTCGGCAGGATCGATTTTCTCGATGTGCTTTCGGCCCAGGCCGCGCTGGCAGATGCGGAGTCCGCATTGGCCGCATCGCGCGCGGACCGGATCGATCGCCAGATGGATCTGTTCCTGTCACTGGGCGGCGGCTGGGGCGCATTGGGTCCGGCCCCGGACGGGGCCCGTTGATCCGTTCCGGGGCGGCGACTGCACGTCACGCTGTGTGTTCAGGAAAGTGCCACGCACACCCGTATTCATTCACACTGACTGCCCTATATTCCCGCCACAGCGCCGCATGCTGCGGCCATGACGGAGGCATCCCCATGAAGACCACACGTTTGCTTGCCATCGCATTGAGCGCAGCCACCGCGTTGGCCGCGGCCCCCGCCTTCGCCGATCCGCCGCACCACGCCCGCGGCAACGGCCCGCCGCCGCATGCAGGTGGCCCGCACAACCGCGATGCGCCGCCGCCGGGCTGGCAGAAGAAGGCCTGGCGTCGTGGCGACCGCCTGCCTTGGGCCGAAGTGGACCGCCGCTACTGGGTGGACGACTACGCGCGCTATGACCTGCGCGAGCCGGGCCGCGACCGGCGCTGGGTCCGGCAGTCCGATAACGAGTACCTGTTGGTGGAGATCGCCACCGGGCTGATCATCGACGCGCTGCATCGCTGACACCTCGTGCGGTGTCCCTCCGCGCGGCAGAACGCCGCGCGGAGGGATACTTCACGACCTGGGCTGTGACGATCGGCGGCGCTTATGCCCCCGACGCTGTACCTGCCTTCGCGGCCGCCCGGCATGCATGCCCTCCCGCAGTGCGATATACGCGCACATCAGCGCTGTGGCAAACAGTCCCATCGCCACCAGCAGTTCGTATCCCCGATCACCGAAGAGCAGGCGGAGGGAGACCTCCAGTGAGCACAGCCTGCCACAGCGCAGGCCCTGCTCGTTGAAGCCATGGATGAGCACCAGCACGCCCATCAGCCCGCACAACGCCATCAGGGCCAGGCTTGCGATGAAGATGAAAGGTCGATGGATGCGCATGCGTTCGTCGCGGTCTTCTAGGGTGACGTCAAGCGCGACGTTGTGAGCACGCGATCGGAAGCATCCAGCTCCACCGACCAGGCTTCGGTATCCAGGCCCAGCCGGTTCTCATACCACCATCGCTGCGCACAGCGACCACTGCATCCACGGCTGGCATAGCGGGTAAAGGGAGCACCGGCGTGCTCCACCACGTCAGGTTGCCCCAGCGCCTGGAGTACTTCGGCCTTGCCCGCCCCGGCCGAACCGAGGCAAGCGCGCGGGAATGCCACGCCGAGATTGCCGAGCAACCGGCAACGTACGCCAGGAACAGGCCGGCAAGCCCCCACATCAATGTCCTCATTGACAGATCCCCTCCTGCGCCGCGCGCCCGCGCATCATCCGCGCAGACCTTCCTCAACGTCAAACCGGCCTGTTGCGGCGCCCGTCATCCGTGCTAGCGTGCGCCGACCGATGATTCAGGATGAACACAGGGACGCCCGTCGATGGCAGGCAAGGGCCGGAAGGACAGGATCGCGCAGGAGATCGGCCTGTTCATGCAGCAGTACGCGCGCAAGGCGCAGCGCCATGCAGAACCCTGCGACCGGCCGTACGACCGGGGCTGGAAGCGCGGCTCAAGCGCTTGCCGCCCTAAGAAGTGGGTAGGCTGCTTTCCGCAGAGCATGACGACGATGACCAGCCCCGTTGCATGGGCCAGGCGCGCCATTGTCGTGACGTTCTGTAGCGCGCTATGCGCCTGCGGTATGGTGATGGACAGTTCGTTCGACACCCTGCAGGAGGCGCTTGACTCCGACAGGGTGAACAAGGGGTGGATTCCCGGCTGGGTGCCGCAAGCGGCGACCGATCTGCGCGAGGTGCACGACCTCGACTCCAACACCAGCGCGCTGGCCTTCACCAAGCCCCCTGCGATACCACTGCAGCTGCCTGCGGATTGCCAGGCGACCACATTCAACAACAGTGATCCTGTTGCATTCAATCGATACTGGTGGCCTGGCAACGCGACGCTCAGTGCGTCGTACCGTGTCTTTCGCTGCGCGCCCGAATCCGGAAAATCCGTCTTCGTCGCCGTCAACACGGCCGAAGACCACGTGCTTTTCTGGCGAACCTACGCGCGCTGATGCGCGAGCGCCACCTCAATCCTCCCCAGGACCCCCATGATGCCCAACGCACGTGCACGCTTCGCCGCCCTCGTCCTTCTGCTCCCGGCGTGGCTGCCGGTCTTAGCCGCGCAGAACGCCCCTGCCGATGTCAAGGCCATCGAACAGGTGGTCGAATCGTTCCGCACCTCGCTGATCAACAAGGACAAGCCGACCTACATGAGCCTGTTCTTCTCTGACAAGCCGGAAGATATCGGCTGGCAGTTCGTTTCCGAGGACGCGCGCCTGCAGGACATCCGCAAGGCCAAGCCCGATGCGATCAAGGCGCGGCAGATTCCCGCCAACAACTTCATCGCGCTGATTGACGGGGCGGTGGCCTCGCCGAAGCTGAAAGAAGAGACATTCTCCAACACGAAGATCGAGACGGACGGCGATGTGGCCTCGGTAGCGTTTGACTACAGCTTTCACGACGATGGGGTGAAGACCAACTGGGGCAGGGAAATGTGGCAGCTGGTCCGCACCGAACAGGGCTGGAAGATCTTCTCGGTGATCTATTCGATCCGCGATTCACGCAGCCCGGCCGGCTGAACGTCTTGAGGACGCCGAGCGCGGATTGCGATCCATTCAGCCAGGGCATTGGCATCCGGCAAGGGATCGGGCAGAGTTCGGCCACGTGCAAGGACGCTCGCAATGACCCGCCTGCTGATCATCGAAGACAACCCCGAACTGGTTGCCAACCTGTACGCCTTCTTTGAGCCGCTCGGCTATGTGCTGGACGACGCCCGTGACGGCGCCAGTGGCCTGCGTCGGGCCACGCAGAACGACTACGATGCCATCCTGCTGGACCTGATGCTGCCACGCCTGGACGGGATGGCGCTGTGCCGGAAGCTGCGCCAGGAGTTCCAGAATCCGGTGCCGATCCTGATGCTGACGGCGCGCGATCCGGTCGAAGACCGCGTGCAGGGCCTGGCGCTGGGCGCGGATGACTATCTGGTCAAGCCCTTCTCGCTGAAGGAGCTGGATGCGCGGATCAAGGCCCTGGTGCGACGCGCCCAGGGCCGCCAGGTCGACAGCGTACTGGCGTGGAAGGACCTGCAGGTCGATACGCGGTCGCCGCAGGCCTGGCGGCAGGGACGCTGCATCGCGCTGACGCCCACCTCGCACAAGCTCCTGTTGTGCCTGGTACGCGCGGCACCCGCCGTGGTCCGCAAGCAGGAGATGGAATACCTGGTCTGGGGCGACGAGCCACCGGACGGCGGCGCGCTGCGTACCCACATCCATGAGCTGCGCCTGCAGGTGGACCGCAGTTTCGACACCACGCTGATCGCCACGGTGCACAGCGTCGGCTGGCGCATGCCGGCGTGACCCCCGCCGCTCTCTACCGGCGCCTGACCCTGCGCACCCGCATCACGATTTCGTTCGTGCTGCTGATGGCCGGCGCCATGGGCTTCATCGTTCTGGCCGAACAGGTGGACTACGACCAGGTACGGGCCGCCGTCGTTGGACGCACCCAGGACAGCCAAGTACGCCGCCTGCAGGACGAGCTGGCTCGTGGCCAACGCCCCGCCCTGCCCTCCGGCAGCGCACTGTACGATGCCCGGAACGTACCTGTGGTGCTGCGCCAGTATGGCCTGGGCTACCACGGCGAAGCAGCACCCAACGAGTGGCACCTGCGCGTGTTCGACAGTGGCGGACAGCGCTACTACCTGCTGCAGGACGCGGCGCCTTATGGCTATCTGGAATACCTGATCAACGCCTTTGCAGCGCTGGTCATTTCGATCTGCGTGCTCGGCGCCTTCCTGATCGGTCGCAAGGTGGCGTCGCACGTCATCGCGCCCATCACGCAGTTGGCCGATGCCGTGCAGAGCGGGCGGAAGCCCTTTCCCTGCCAGGACGCACGCGACGAGATCGGTGTTCTGGCCCGCGCCTTTGCCCGGCACAGTGATGAACTCGAGCGTTTCCTTCACCGCGAGCAATGCTTCAGCGGCGATGCCAGCCATGAGCTGCGTACGCCGCTGGCCATCATCGGCGGCGCTGCGGAAACCCTTGCCTGCCAGCTTCCTCCTGACAGCCATCTGGTTCCCAGCGCGGAGCGCATCCTGCGTACCACCCAGGAGATGCAGCGCCAGTTGTCCTGCCTGCTGTTGCTCTCACGTTCCCCCGGCTCAGTCCCGCGCAGCGAGGTGGCTTTGCGTCCGTTGATCGAGTCCTGCGTGGAGCGCTGCCAGCCCTGGCTGGCCGGCAAGCCGGTCGGCATCACCGTTGATCCCGGTCGCGAGGTAACGATGCACACCAGTCCGGACCTGGTACACAGCGTGATCTGGAACCTGACGCGCAACGCCTGCCAATACACCGAACAGGGCAAGGTCCGGATCACCCTGGACACCACCGCACTGATCATCGCAGACACCGGCCCCGGCCTGCCCTCCAGCATCGACCCGCAGCAGTTCCAACGATTCGTGCCCGGGGTACCGCACAGCGGCGAAGGATTGGGACTGTCCATCGTGCAGCGCATCGTCGAACACCTTGGCTGGACAATGACGGTACAGTCCTCGGAGCGCGGCTGCCGGTTCGCCCTGCACTGGCCTGCGGCCCGCATCTGACGTATTCCTGACAGTGGCCTGCACATGCTCGGGGTTGTCCCAACCTCGAGAACGGCATGCAGCACCCCAAGCACAGCGGCAAGTATCCGCACGGCAAGACCGGCCTGCGCCGCATCTTGCACACCCTGGTCCATTCGCGCGATGGCTTCATCGCGACCTTCCGCGGCGAGGCCGCCTTTCGCCAGCTGCTGCTGCTGCACGCGCTGTTGATCACTGCGGCGTTCGTGCTGGACATCAGTACAACCGAGCGCGCGTTGGTGCTGGCGGTCTGCTTCATCAGCCTGCTGGTGGAACTGCTCAACTCGGCAATCGAGGCCGTGGTTGATCGCATCTCGCTGGAGCAGCACCCGCTGTCGAAGAACGCCAAGGACATGGGCAGCGCCGCACAGACCACCGCGTTGTTGATGGTCGGCGCGGTGTGGGGCGTGATCCTGCTGGGCTAGGCCGGCAATCCTGACAACTTCCTGATAACGCCGTTTCGATACTGCGCGCACTCCTGTTCCGCGGACCCTGCTCGTGCGTCAATGCCTCCGTTTTCCACGGCCCCATCCGATCATCCTGGTCTGGGCCGCAGCGTTTTTCTTCACCACGATTGGAAACATCGCCCTCTGGAAGTCGCTGTGGGAACTGATCGATCTCAACGGTGTGCGCAGCATCCTGTTCCTGGCCAGCCTGCCGCTGGTGTTGTTCTGCCTGTTCAATCTGCTGCTGACGCCATTGCTGGCACTACCCTTCGTGCGCAAGCCGCTGCTGGCCGTACTCATCGTCACCAGCGCCGGCTGCAGCTATTTCATGCTGCACTACAACGTGCTGATCGATCGCAGCATGGTGCAGAACGTGTTCGAGACCAATCAGGCCGAACTGAACGCCTATCTCTCGCTGCCGCTGCTGTTGACCCTGCTGGCGCTGGGCGCGATGCCCGCTGCAGGGCTTGCCCTGGTGCGCACCGCCAGCGGAGCGGGTTCGATACGGTCGCTGCTGGTGTGGCCGGCCAACGTTCTGGCGTCACTGGTAATGCTGCTGGTGATCGGCTTTGCGTTCTACAAGGACTACTCCTCACTGCTGCGAAATAACCGCTACATCCGCGACCAGGTACTGCCGTTGAACGTGATGCGCCATACCCACGGTTACCTGAAAAGCCTCCATAGCCCCCGCCAGCAACCGCTGCGCCCGATCGGCACGGACGCGCGGCGCATACCCGGCCCGCGCCCGAAGCTGGTGGTCATGGTCGTCGGCGAGACCGCGCGGTCACAGAACTTCCAGCTCAACGGCTACCCACGCGCAACCAATCCCCGGCTCTCACGCACGGAAGGCGTCATCAGCTTCAGTGATGTCTCCTCGTGCGGAACCGCAACGGCCATCTCGGTGCCGTGCATGTTCTCGCAGATGACCCGCCAGCAATACGACGACGTTCGCGCGGCGACCGAGGAGAACGTGCTCGACATCCTGCAGCGTACCGGCGTCAGCGTGCTCTGGCGCAACAACAACAATGGCGGCTGCAAGGGCGTGTGCGAGCGCGTGCCGACCGAGGACATGCCTGCGCTGAAGGTGGCGGGCCAGTGCGTCAACACCGACAGCACCTGCTACGACGACGTGCTGCTGCACCAGCTTGGCACACGCATCGACGCGATCAACGGCGACGGCCTGGTCGTACTGCATCAGCTGGGCAGCCACGGCCCGACCTACTTCGAGCGCTATCCGGCTGCCTCGCGGGCCTTCAGCCCGACCTGCGACAGCAACCAGATCCAGCATTGCAGCAACGAGGCGCTGGTCAACACCTATGACAACACCCTGGTGCATATCGACCGGGTACTGGCGGAGACCATCGACCTGCTGCAAGGCTACTCGGACCGGCGCGACGTTGCGCTGATCTATGTGTCCGACCACGGCGAGTCGCTCGGCGAACGCGGCATGTACCTGCATGGCACGCCCTACTTCATCGCCCCGCGCGAACAGACCCAGGTGCCGATGGTGATGTGGCTCTCAACGGAGTTCAGCCGCAACGCGGGCCTGGACATGGCCTGCCTGCGTGGGAATGCGCTGCACCGGGCGCACAGCCACGACAACATCTTCCACTCGCTGCTGGGCCTGTTCGGGGTCAGCAGCACGGTGTACCAGCGTAATCTGGATGTGTTTGCCGGATGCCGCCCGTCGGGTTCGCCGGCTGTGGCCGCCACGCCGGCGAAGAAGCGGCACCGGCTGATGCCGGTCACCGCCCGCAACGTGGCGCGCTACTGCGCCGCCAGGGCGAAATCCAGGCCCGCACACACCGCCGCCACCTGGGCGTCGTTGCATTCCTGCGGGTTGGTGCGCGGGCTGTCCGGGTAGACCTCGGTGGTGGTGGCAAAGCGTGCGTCGGTGAAGCCGGCGCAGGCGCCGATCGAACGCGACTCGCCCCAGACCACGCCCGGCGACTGCAGCGGCAGGCCGACCAGGTTGCCGTCGGCATCGGCCGGGGCGATGTGGGTGATGGGCGCCACTGCGGCAATCAGGGCCTTCTGGAACTCGGCCTGCGGATCTTCGCTGTTGCCGATCACATAGAAGCCATCGGGAATCGTGTCGCGCTCGAACGGCTTGCCGTCGCGCGCGCAGCGCGCCGGATCGAACTCGTTCAGGTCGCTGTCGGTGGTCTCGTGCAGGTCCAGGTGCACCAGCAGGTTCGCCTTGCGCTCGCCCACCCAGGCCATCAGTGCGGCGGCTTCCTTGATCTGGCCGCCGTCACGGAAGCTGCGGTTCGGATCGATCGCATCCGGGTTCCAGCGCTGGATGCGCTCGTAGCCCCACGGGCTGACGCACGGCGCGACGATCAGGTTCAGCCGGCCCAGGTAACCCTCGGCCTGCTGTTCCAGGAACTGCAGGGCGCCGTGCACGCCGCTGGTTTCGTAGCCATGCACGCCGCCGGTGATCAGCGCGGTCGGCAGCGCCGGGTTCCAGTCGTGGTTGACCACGGCGAACAGCGGGTAATGGTCCGGTGCATAGTCCAGCTGGCCGTACTGGATCACGTCGAAAACGCTGTCGTCCAGGCGCTCAAGGGCGGCCACCACGTCATCGTGGTAGCTGCGCTGGCGCTGCTGGCGGGCCCGCCACTGTGCGCGTTCCGCGTCGCCCCAGGGCTGTCCGGGGGTGCCGATCGGGTAGAACTGCGCAACAGTCATGGGGGTACTCCAGGGGTCGAACGGGTGGATGCAGCCGGACATTCTAAGCCTTGTCGCGTCTGCGGGTACCGCCACCCAGGCCCCGCCTTCATCCAGCCAGGGTCATCTGGTTGTAAAATCAACGGTTTTTGGCCCCTCACCCCTTGATGGCGAACGCAGCGCAGCCGGTCCTGGGTGGACCGGAGTTCCTCCGCCTGCTCGCCCGTCTCAGCGACGGCGCGATGCCGGCCAGCAGTCCCGCCCTGACCGATCGCCTCGGCCAGTGGGTGGACTGGAGCCGTGCCGTGGCCCTGTCCGGCGCGTTGGGCGGACGCCTGCCCGAGCCCGGCGAAGCTGCCGAGGGGTCCGAGGATGTACTGGCCGACTGCGCCCAGGCCCATGCCAGCCTGCTGGCCTCGATCCGCGAGGACGCCGAGGCCGAGCGCCTGCTGGACCTGGCCGAGGCCGCTGCCGCACCCAACTTCGCTTCGCTGCGCCAGCGCTACCGGGTGCTGCAGCAGGCCATCCAGACCGCCACCGGGCGCCTGCGCGGCCGCCTGCGCGACCAGCTGGTACAGGTCTCGCCGGAGCTGGCGCGACTGGCCGAGGTTGATGCGGTGATGGAACAGACACTCACCCCGCGCGAGCACAGCCTGCTGGCCACCGCGCCGGCGGTGCTCGGCGCCCGTTTTGAACGCGTGCATGGCCAGCCCGGCTGGCGCGCGGCCTTCCGCCATGACATGCGCACGCTGCTGCTCGCCGAGCTGCAGCTGCGCTTCCACCCGATCGAAGGGCTGCAAGACGCCCTGCGCTCCCACTGACCGGAACACCATGTCCAGAACTGCTCTCCATGTCGTTGTTTTCCTTGTCGGCCTGCTGGCCGTGTGCTGGATCGGCATTGGCTACGTTTCGGTGCATCCGCTGGGTGCAGCGGTGGCGGCAATCATCGCGGCCTGCTACATCGCCGGCGGCGTGGAGCTGTACCGCTACCGCCAGGCCAGCAACGGCCTGCGCGCCGCACTGAATGACCTGTCCAGCGCGAAGGAAAGCCTCGCCCCATGGCTGGAGCGCGTGCCGGTAGGCCTGCGCAACGCCGTGCGCCTGCGCGTGGAAGGCGAGCGCACCGCCCTGCCCGCACCGGTGCTGACCCCGTACCTGGTCGGCCTGCTGGTGCTGCTGGGCATGCTCGGTACCCTGCTGGGCATGATGGACACGCTGCGTGGCACCGGCCTGGCCCTGCAGAGCGCGACCGACATGGCCGCGATCCGCGGCTCGCTGGCCTCGCCGGTGCAGGGCCTGGCGGTGGCCTTCGGTACCTCGATCGCCGGCGTGGCCAGCTCGGCGATGCTCGGCCTGTTGGCTGCGCTGCTGCGCCGCGACCGCCTGCAGGCCGTGCAGCAGCTTGACCGCGCCATTGCCGGCGACCTGCACCCGTATTCGCAGGCCTGGCAGCGCGCCGAATCGCTGCGCCTGCTGCAGGCACAGTCCGCCGCGCTGCCGGCGCTGGTCGACCGCCTGCAGGCGATGACCAGCACCTTTGAACAGCACAGTGCGGCCGCCAATGAGCGCCTGCTGGCTGGCCAGGCCGAGTTCCTGACCCAGAGCCAAGCGCTGCAGGAACGCCTGGCCCTGTCGCTGCAGCAGTCGCTGCGCGAAGGTGCCGAAGCCAGTGCCGCGGCCATCGGTGGCGCGCTGCAGCCGATGGCTGAAACCACCCTGGCCGGTCTGGCTCACCATGGCGAAGCGTTGCATGCCCGTGTCGAGCGCGCCGTGCAACAGCAGCTGGCGGGCCTGAGCGACGGTTTCGAACGCAGCCGGGTCGCCACCGAAGCCAGCTGGGCCAAGGTGGTGAGTGAACAGACCCAGGCGCAGCAGGCGCTGGTGAGTGATCTGCGCCAGCACCTGCAGGCCTTCAGCGATGGCCAGGGCACGCACGCCGAAGCACTCGTCGCGCGTATCGGCGAGCGCCTGCAGGCCGATGCCAACGGCAACGCCGAGGCCTGGCGCGCCGCCATCGAGCAGCAGCAGGCACTGAACAGCGCGCTGGTCGAGCGCCAGCAGCAGGCGCTGCTGGCGGCCGGCCAGCAGCTGGACGAGCGTGCGCAGGCATTGCTGCAGGCACTGGAGCAGCGCCACGACGCCAGCCAGTCGCTGCTGCAGGACCACGAACAGCAGCGCTCGCAGCAGTGGCAAGCCGCCCAGGCTGCCGCCGCGACTGCGCACGCCGAACTGCAGGCCAGCCTGGACAGCCGCGAACAGCAGCGCCAAGCGCGCTGGGACGCGGTCAGCGCCGAACTCCAGCAGGCCCACGCCACCCTGCATGCGCAGCTGCAGGCTGGCGACGAACAGCGCCTGCAGCGCTGGAGTGATGCCCTGCAGCACGTTTCCACCGAGCTGGCCGAGCGCCTGCAGGCCAATGGCGAACGCCTGGCTGCACAGCAGCAACAGGTCTGCGACACGCTGGCGGCGACCGCACAGCAGATCGGCGAGAACGGTCGCGCGCAGGCCAGCGCCACGCTGGCCGAAGTGTCCACCCTGCTGCAGACCGCGGCAGCGGCACCGAAAGCTGCTGCCGACGTCATCAACGAGCTGCGCAGCACGCTCTCTGAAAGCCTGGTGCGTGACAACGCGATGCTGGAAGAACGCGGTCGCCTGCTGGCCACCGTGCAGACCCTGCTCGATGCGATCAACCACGCATCGCACGAACAGCGCACCGCGGTGGACGCACTGGTTGGCGGTTCGGCCGAGCTGCTGGAACGCGTCGGCAACCGCTTCACCGACCATATCGCCGCCGAGACCGGCAAGCTGGATGGCATTGCGGCAGCACTCACCGGCAGCGCGGGTGACGTCGGCCAGCTGGCCGGCGCCTTCGGTGAAGCGGTCGCGCAGTTCGGCAGTGCCGCCACCGCGCTTTCCGGCCGCCTGGAACAGATCGGTGGCGCACTGGATGCCTCGCTGGCCCGTAGCGATGAGCAGCTGGCTTATTACGTGGCGCAGGCGCGCGAGGTGGTCGACCTCAGCCTGCTGTCGCAGAAGCAGGTGATGGAAGAACTGCAGCAGCTGGCCACGCGCCGCGGCAAGGCCGGTAGCGCATGAGCGACGAGCTGGAGGTCGATGGCGGCTCGCACGCACCGATCTGGGCCGCCTTCGGCGACCTGATGTCGGTGCTGCTGGGTGCGTTCGTGCTGATCCTGGTGGGTGTGGTCGCGGTGCAGCTGGAGCTGTCGCAGCGGCTGGACCAGGAAATGAAGCAGCGCCAGGCCGAAGCCAAGCGCCTGCAGACCCTGGAACAGGCGCTGGCCGGCCCACTGGCCGCCGGTCGCGTAACCCTGGTCGATGGCCGCATCGGCATCAGCGGCAGCGTGCTGTTCGCACTGAACTCGGACCAGCTGCAGCCGGAAGGCCAGGAGCTGCTGCGCAGCCTGGCCGCACCGCTGGCCGCCTATCTGGGCAGCCGCGAAGAGATCCTGATGGTCAGCGGCTTTACCGATGATGCGCCGGTGCGCGAAGGCAACCGCCGCTTCGCCGACAACTGGGAGCTGTCCGCGCAGCGTTCGCTGACCGTGACCCGCACCCTGATCGCCGATGGCGTACCGGCTGACGCCGTGTTCGCCGCCGCGTTCGGCAGCGAGCAGCCGGTCAGTTCCAACGCCAATGAGGAAGGCCGCGCGCGCAATCGCCGTGTGGAAATCGCGCCGATGCCCAAGCCCAAGGCAGCGGATGGCAAGTAAGCCGCCCGCGCTGGAAGGCCTGCGCGCATTGGTGCGTGACCTCGATGCGGGGTCGCGCTCGCTGCCGCATTACCCACAGGTGCCGATGCTGCAGCAGGTGCAGCGCGAATGGTCGGAGCTGCGCAGCGAACTGCAGGTGCGCCGCTCGCTGCGCGCCGAGGCCCCGGCCGATGGCGGCCCACTGAACTCGGCAGTGCTGGTGCAACGCATGCTCGACACGATGCAGGCCACCAGCCCCGGCTACCTGCGCCACTTCATCGACTATGTGGACACGTTGTCCTGGCTGCAGGCGCTGCAGGACAGCGCCGCCAGCGGCGGTGATACCGCAAAGCCGAAACGGACACGCAAGCCGCGCAGCGCGGGTTGAACACGTTACGCCGACCTCGTTCGGCGCCCCTTGGACACGACAATCCTGATCCACGCTGCTGGTTACGCCAACATTGCTTGGCGCTTATCGACTCCCAGCAGCGCTGCTGTCCAATCGCTACCGCGAGCCAACCACGTCAATGGTTGACCAACTTGAACAGACTGAGGCGACTGTAATTGACGTGGAAGGAAGAATTCCCCAGTGTTTGACTGCCCCCATTGCACTTGAATTCAATCCCAGCAAATGCAGCTTTCAGTAGAAGCCAGACTTCTCAAGCTTCGCGCGAATCTCAACGAAGCCGAGATGTACCTTGGCCCTCCAATTGAACGTCCTGACATCGACGCACTCCAGAGCTCGGCGCTTTCTACCCTAGGCATCGTCCTGCCAGAGTCCTATCTGGGCTTTCTTTCACGCCACGATGGCCTGGCAGCAGCGGGAGTCTTCCTCTACTCGAGTACTTCACGCTCATACTGCGATGGTGGGTCAGCCCTTGCCCTGGTGGAAATGAACCTTATCGCTCGCGGCCAGGGATCCCTGGGCGGCTATGTAGAACTCGGAGAGAGCGATATGGATTGCTACGTCTTTGAATTCGCAACAGGGCGGTACCAGGTCCGTGACAAAGTAGCGTTCGATAATGTCTACGAAGAATTCACTTCATTGGATGGCCTACTCGGTCACATCATCGGTCTGATCGAACAGCATTGCTGAACAAACAGATTCAAGAATGCCCATGCCACGCCGGGTTGGCATTCACAGCTACACCGGTTGCCTTCTGAATCAGCCGAGTCATGGGTTCGGCTCTGAGGGGCTCAGCCGCGCAGGGTGGCGCCGCCGTCGACATACAGATCGGTCATCGCCACGTGCCCGGCCTGCTCGGAGAGCAGGAACATCGCCGAGTGCGCGATGTCTTCCGGGGTGGCCAGCTTGCGCAGTGGGATGCCGGCCTTGTAGGTCTCAAGGTTGCCGGCGATCACCCGTTCGGCGCCGTGCTCGTCCTGCCACATGCCGGTCTGCATCGGGGTCAGCGTGGACCCCGGGGCGACGATGTTGCAGCGGATGCCCAACGGCGCCAGCTCCAGCCCGAGGCAGCGGGTGAACATCGTGGCGGCGGCCTTGGATGCCGCATAGGCGGCCATGCCATGCCTTGGCACACCGGCCGCATTCGAGCTGACGGTAACCATCGCGCCCTGCCCGCGCGGCGACATCACCCGCGCCAGGGCACGCCCGACATGGAACACCCCGTCGGTGTTCACCGCGAACACCCGGCGCCAGTCGTCATCGCCGGTCTCGGTCACGCCGCCCACATGCAGCACACCGGCTACGCTGGCGGCCAGCATGATCGGCCCGATGCTGGACTCGACCTGATCCACCAGGCCATCCACGGCGGCACTGTCGGTCACGTCGAGCGCAAAGGTGTGCACACGCACATCTGCCGTAACAGGCGCCTCGCGATCGGTCGCCACTACGGTGCAACCGGCCTCGGCCAGCAACCGCACCAGTGTCTCGCCGATGCCACCGGCAGCGCCGGTCACCAACGCCACGCGGCCTTTGAAACCGGTCAACTGCATGTTGCGATCTCCTGTTGTTCGTCCCATTGGTGCAAGCGTGCCGACAACCACGGCGCCAGCTGCGCCACCGCATCGCGTCCGGTCAGCTCTGCGTGCAGGAATGGCAGTTCCAACGACTGCACCCTGCGCGCGTGTGCCCGCCACAACGCCGACCGCAACTGTGGCCGCGCCTGGTGATCTCGACCGGCACGCACATGCACCAGCGTGCCATCGAACGGCCGGTGGATATGTTCACGGATCAGTCGATTGGTGCCGGTCACGGCGCGCACCACGCCATCCAGCACGACATCCGGCAGGCTACCCAGCGCACTTCCGCCACGACGCAGGAACGCGAGAATGCGTTCCCGGCTGTCCAGTTCCGGATGCGCATCCGGGTCATGACCGGCAATCGCCAGCAGTGCCCGCAATGCGGCGATGGCATCGGGCTCCGGCTCGGCCCGCCAGCACTCGCTGGGATAGGCGTCCAGCAGTACAAGTTCGCCGACCTCGCGCCCGATCTCATGCAGTCGCACCGCCATCGCCTGGGCGAGGATGCCACCCACCGACCAGCCCAGCAGATGCACCGCCCCCGTCGGCTGCAATGCGACCACGCGCTGTACATAGTCGTTGGCCATCGCCTCGATGCTGCTCGGCAGCGGCTGTCGTGCGTCCAGTGCCGGCGATTGCAGGCCATACACCGGGCGTGCCGGCTGCAGTGCCCGAGCCAGGGTGCGGTAGTTCCAGGCGATACCGCCGGCCGGGTGCAGCACGAACAGTGGCGTAGGCCCGGCAGCGTCGGACGCGGCCAGCGCGATCACCGGCCCCAGTGCGTGATCGGCCAGCGCCGGCGGCTCGGCAATACGAACCGCCAGCGCGGCCACGGTGGGCTGGGCAAACAAGGCACCCAGACCCAGATCACAGCGCCAGCGCTGTTCGATCGCCAGCAGCAGGTGCACCGCCGACAGTGAGTCACCGCCGAGACTGAAGAAATCCGCATCCACCGCCACCGGCGCTTCTCGCCCGAGTGCCTGGGCAAACAGCGACGCCAGCTCCTGTTCCAACGGCGTGCGCGGCGCCAGCCCGGCGATCTCCTGCCGCGGTGGTACGGGCAGCGCGTTGCGATCCAACTTGCCGTTGGCGGTCACCGGCCAGTGATCCACGCCAACGAAGGCGGACGGCACCATGTAATCCGGCACGCGTGTGGCCAGATGACTGCGCAGCATGCTGGCGTCGGCCAGTGCCGACGGCACATAGGCTACCAGCCGGGCATCGCCGGGTGCGTCGTGGCGCAGGAGCACTTCCACCCGCTCCATGCCCGGCAGTTCGCGCAAAGCCGCCTCGATCTCGCCCAACTCGATGCGCAGGCCGCGCAGTTTCACCTGATGGTCGCTGCGGCCCAGGTACTCCACCGCGCCATCGCTGCGCCAGCGCGCTATGTCGCCGGTGCGGTAGATGCGCTCGCCCGCCAGGAAAGGATCGGCAAGGAAGCGTTCGGCAGTCAGGTCCTCGCGACCGAGATAGCCACGCGCCAGCTGCACACCGCCCAGATAAAGGTCACCGGCCACACCGACCGGCACCGGCTGCATCCGCGCGTCCAGCACGTAAAGGCGGGTATTCCAGACCGGGAAGCCGATCGGCACCGGCCGCGATCGATCCTGCGCCGACGCCGGCCAGTAGCTGACGTCCACCGCGGCTTCGGTCGGGCCGTACAGGTTGTGCAGTTCGGCGTGCATGCGCGCGTGGAAGCGGTCGCGCAACGCGGCATCCAGCGCCTCGCCACTGGTGAATACCCGTCGCAGCTGCAGGCCTTCGGAGGCCGGTGCAGCGAGGAAGGCATCGAGCATCGACGGCACGAAATGCGCCGTGGTGATGCCATGCCTGCGGATCAGCCGCGCCAGTTCGGTGGGGTCGCGATGCGCATCGGGCCCGGCAACCACCAGCGTGGCCCCGCACAGCAACGGCAGGAAGAACTCCCAGACCGAGACATCGAAGGTGGCCGGGGTTTTCTGCAGCACGCGGTCATCGGCGTGGATGCCGTAGTGCTCGCGCATCCACAGCAGGCGGTTGACGATGGCACGGTGTTCGACGACCACGCCCTTCGGTTCCCCGGTCGAACCGGAGGTATAGATCACATAGGCCGCATCGCTGGGCGCCGGATCGGCCCACGGCGCGGCGAAGCTCAGCGCGGTCCACTGCTCCGGCGCGAGCACCGGTACGCCGGCCATGCGCGCCGAAACCTCCGCCGCAGCCAGAACGCACACCGGCTGCGCCGAGGCGAAGATGCGCGCCAGCCGCTCGTCGGGATGGGCAAGGTCCAGCGGCAGGTAGGCCGCGCCTGCGCGCAGCACCGCCACCAGCGCGATCACCAGCGCCAGCGAGCGCGGCAATGCCACCGCCACCACGCTGCCCGGGCCGACACCCATCGCCCGCAGCTGGGCCGCCAGCGCGAAACTGCGCGCTTCCAGCGTTGCGTAATCCATGGCAGCATCGCCGAACACCAGCGCAGGCGCGTGCGGGTCCCGATCCATGCCCTGCTGCAGCAATTCAACCAGGGTGGTCTCAGGAAGCGCGTGCGCGGTGGCGTTGAAACCCTGCAGCACCTCTTGCGCCTCCATGGGCGTGGCCAAGGGTACGGCTTCGATATCGTCAGCCTGCAGCGCCGCCGACACGAAATTCAGCAGCCGCGCCGCGTGCGCCTCGACATCCTCGCGACTGTACAGCGCGGGATTGGCCTCGATCTCCAGATCCAGCAGGTGCTGGCCATCGCCACGGAAACCCAGCGCCAGGTCATCCACCGGCCCGGTGCACAGCACCTCCAGCGCCGCCTGCACGCCGGGCAGGGCCGGCGGCCTGTAGAACGGCTGCACATTCACCAGCGGGCCGTGCAGGCGCTGCTGCGTGCCGACCAGGCCCAGGTCCCGGCGCAGCTGCTCGCCCCGGTAGCGGCCGTGCCTGCGGCCCTGGCTGAGCTGGCGACCCAGGCCCCGGGCAAAGGCCTCGACGCTGCCCTCGCCGGCCGCCACGCGCAGCGGCAACACATTCATGACCATCGCCGGCACCCGCGCCGACGCGTTGCCCAGCCGCCCCATGTAGGGCACGCCCAGCACCACTTCATCGGCGGCACTCATCCGCCGCAGGTACTCGGCCGCCAGCGCGGCCAGCACATCCGGCCAGGGCTGCAGCCAACGCACCGAAGCCTGCAGCAACTGCTCACGGAATGCCGCATCGAGCGGCTGTACCCAGCGCAGCGCGTCGACACTGGCCGCGAGCGTGCCGGCCAGGCCTGCGCCTGCCGGTGCGCCCTGCATGTGCTCACGCCACCACTGCCCGGCCTGCACGCGGCGCGGATCGGCACGGTAGGCGGCATCATCGGCCAGCACAGCGGACAGTCCTGGCAGTGGCTCACCCTTGCGGCCGGCGTACAACGCGCACACGCGATCGGTGAACAGCGCCATGCCGTAGCCATCGGCAGCCAGATGATGCACCCGCAGGTACCAGACCCAGCGCTGCCCACCCAGTTCAAGCAGCACCTGCTGGCTGATCCGGTCGCGGGTGGGATCGACCGGGCTCAGCCGGTCAGCGTGCATCAGGCTGCGTGCCGCAGCGGCGGGATCCGCCTCGGCGGACACACCGCGTACCGAAATCAGCGGCACGTGTACCGGGTCATGCCACTGTAGTGGCTGGCCATCGGCACCTTCGGCAAAGCGCAATGCGAAAGCCTCGGCCTCGCGCGCAGCCTGGTCTGCCGCTGCGACGAACGCGGCCACGTCCAGCGGGCCGTCGATCCATACCGCGTGCGCGGTATTGAATGACGGATTGTCCGGTGCCAGCCGCTGTGCAAACCACAGCCCAGCCTGGGCCTCGGTCAACGCCACCGGCGTGGCCAGCGCTGCGGCGTTCATGCGTTCTGCGCGGCCTGCAGTTGCTGCACCACACCCCACCACTGGCGCAGCGTGGTGTGCTCGGCCAACTGCGAGAACTCCAGCGGAAGGCCAGTGTTGCCCCAGGCCAGGACCAGGCCGAGCATGCGCATTGAATCCAGGTCCAGGTCGATCAGGTTGTCGTCGTCACCGATCTCGGCCGGCGTGCACTCCAGGACACGCGCCACGTCGGCACGCATCCGCTCCAGATCCAGCGCCTCACCCATGGCAGCCATCACAGCACCTCCAGCAGCTGATCGGTGGTCATCGGCACACCACAGGTGCGCGCGATCCAGTGCAGCGCCTGATCGTGATCGGCACGCGAGAAGTCGGCCACCGCATCAGCGGCGATGAAGGCCTCGATATCACGCTGGAAGGCATCGACCACGGTCGCGGTGCAGCCGATATGGGCGTACACGCCGGTCACCAGCAACTGGTCGCGCCCACGCACCCGCATCAGCGTCTCCAGGTTGCTGCGCTGGAATGCGCTGTAGCGGTGCTTCACCAGCACGTGCTCGCCCGGTTGCGGTGCCAGCGCCTCGATGATCGGCTCATGGTCGGCGCTGCGACGCATGCCCGGCCCCCACAGGTCGGCCTGCAGGCCACGGTCGCGACGGTCCTGGTCACCATGCTGGGCGGTGTAGAACACCGGAATGCCCTGCGCACGGCAATGCGCCAGCAGGCGCACGATGTTGTCCACCGCAGGCCGCAAGGGCGTACTGCCGGCGTCGAATGCGGCCAGGAAGTAACGCTGCATGTCGTGCACCAGCAGCGCGACACGATCGCGCCGGGGACGCCACGGTCCGCGCGCCTGCGGTAGCTCAGCGGCGGTCGGCAAGGGGTAATCGGTGATACGGGGCAGCGCCATCAGCGCGTTCCTCCTGTCTGTTGCAGATGACGCGCACGCAGCTGCGCACGCAGTTCGCGGCGGCTGATCTTGCCGACCGCAGTGGTATCGAAGCTGTCGACGAACACGACCTGATCGGGCACCTTGAACGCCGCCAGGCCGCGCCCGCGCATCCAGGCCTTCAGTGCCGGCGCCTTGAACGGTTCGCCCTGCGCGATCACAAAGGCGCAGCTGCGCTCGCCCAGATACTCATCGGGAATGGAGACCACGGCGGCATCAAACACGCCGGGGTGCGCCAGCAGATGATCTTCGATCTCTTCGGCGGAGATTTTCTCCCCGGCACGGTTGATGTGGTCACCGGCGCGGCCCTGCACCACCAGGTAGCCTCCGGGCAGCTGCTGCACACGGTCGCCGGTGCGATAGAAGCCGTCGTCGGTGAACGAGCGCGCATTGGCCACCGCATCGTTGTGGTAGCCACGGATGGTATACGGGCCACGGGTGAGCAGATGCCCCACCTCGCCTTCGGCCACCGGCTGGTCATGGTCATCGACCACGCGCACTTCGTCGTCCGGACTGATCGGCCGGCCCTGGCAGGCCACGATCAGGTCCTCCGGATCATCCAGCCGTGTGTAGTTGACCAGGCCTTCGGCCATGCCGAACACCTGCTGCAGCGTGCAGCCAAGGCCGTCGATCACCCGCCGTGCGGCTTCCGGCACCAGTTTGGCGCCGCCCACCTGCAGTACCCGCAGGCTCGACAGGTCATGCTTGCCGGTCGCGGCGGCCTGCGCCCACAGCAGCGCCAGCGGCGGCACCAGGCCGCAGCAGGTCACCTTTTCGCGGGCGATCAGCGGGAATGCGGCATCCGGCCCGGGGCCGGGGCTGAGCACCACGCGGGCGCCGGCGTACAACGCGCCGAAGAAGCCAGGCGAGCTCATCGGGAAATTGTGCGCGGCCGGCAGCGCGACCAGGTAGACGCTGTCGCGGTCGATGCCGCAGATTCCATTGCTGGCACGGAATGAATAGATGTAGTCGTCGTGCGTGCGTGGAATCAGCTTGGACAGCCCGGTGCTCCCACCGGAAATCTGCAGGAACGCCACAGACTGCGGGTCCGGATCGGCCGGCAACCGGCTGCGATCGCCCTGCAGTGCCTCCAGCCCAATGAACTCCGCCGCATCGCCGTCGATCACTACATGGCGAACCGCCGGCACGTCGGCCTGCAGCGCCCACGCCAGTCCGCGATGGTCGAAGCCATCATGCAGCCCGGTGGTGATGTAGGCACTGGCTTCGGCCTTGCTGGCGAAGTGCACCAGCTCGGTGATGCGGTGTGCCGGCAACGCGTACACCGGCACCAGTCCGGCGCGGAACAGGCCACAGACAGTTGTGACGAAGCCTGCCGTGTTGCCCAGCTGCACCAGCACCCGCTCCCCTGGCTGCAGGCCGAGCGTCAGCAGGCCGGCACCGATCCGCCCGGCCTCGTGCCACAGCTGCGCATAGCTCAGGCGCACGTCGCCGGCGACCACCGCAATGTCATCGGCATAGCGTTCTGCACGTTCGCGCAGGAACCCCGGGAAGGTCTCGCCACGCCAATGCCCAGCCTCGCGATAGCGCGCCATCAGGTCATCCGGCCACACCTGCTGCAGTGGCAGGCGGGAAGCGTCAGTGGAGGTAGTCATGCGGCAGGCTCGATCGCAGGCGCGGATTCATGGACACCCAGCGCATTCAGCAGGGCGGCGAACTTCGCAGCGGTCTCGGCCACCTCGGCCTCGGGCTGCGAGTCGGCAACGATGCCGGCGCCGGCGAACAGGCGCAGCTGCATTCCCTGCAGGCGTGCGCAGCGGATTGCCACATACCAGTCGCCGTCACCCTGCGCATCCAACCAGCCCACGGCGCCGGCATAGAAGCCGCGCGGCACCGTTTCCAGCTCGCGGATGCGCTGCAGCGCCGCCATCCGCGGCGTACCGCAGACCGCCGGCGTAGGGTGCAGCTGCGCCAGCAGCTCGGCGGCCGACGTGTGCGGATCCTTCAGCGTGGCATGGATGCGTGTGCCCAGATGCCACATGCTGGCAGTGGCATGCAGCGCCGGCCGCGGCTGTGCATCGATGTGGCTGCAATACGGCGCCAGACCCTCGACGATCGCCTCGACCACATGACGGTGCTCGTCATGGTCCTTGGTCGAGGCCAGCAGGTCCTGCGCGGCGCGCTCGTCCTCGGCCGCATCGGCGCAGCGCCGCGCAGACCCAGCCAGCGGGTGCGACAACAGCTCGGCGCCACGCTTGTGCAGGAGCAGTTCCGGCGTCGCGCCCACCAGCCACGCTGGCGCCTGACCCACTTCCACCGGCAGCGGAACCGCATAGGTCGCCACCGAAGGATCCGCGCCCAGCCGTGCCAGCAGCACGTCCGGAGACAGCGCCCGGTGGGTGCGTGCCACCAGGCTGCGCGCCAGCACCACCTTCTGGAGGTCCAGTTCGGGCGCGCGCAGTGCCTGCACCGCCGCAGCCACCGACGCCGCGTACGCCTGCGCCGAAGGCTCGGCCTGCAGGGCACCCTCCAGCGCTGGCGCGGCCTGTGGCTGTAGTGCCAGCGCTGGCAGCAGGCGCTCGGGCTGGTACAACGCGTCGTCGGCACGGGGTTCGAATGGGACTGCGCCGACCAGCAGGCCCGGGCCGCCGCGCTGCTGGGCAAAGAACACCGAAACGCGTTCGGCCAATGTCGCCAGCGCACCGGCCGGCAGCGTGGCGCGGCAACCGCGTGCGTGCACGTGCTGGCCAGCGTGCTGCAGCAGGAACAGCGTCGCGTCGTCGCTGCTCTCCTGCGGCGCTGGCGCAGCCTCCGCCCACGCGCCCTGCATCAGCGAATCGTTCATGGGGTCTCCTTCATCCGATGCACTGCGGCCAGCGCGCACAGCAACAGCAGCAACGCGCCGACCAGGAGGTATGGCAGGCTGGGCCCGCCGCGGTACAACAGCGTGCCGAGCATCGGCCCGGCCACCATGCCCAGTCCCTGCGCGGCAGCGACAGTACCGGCGGCGGCGCCCTGCTCGTGCGCCTCCACCGCGTCGGCGGCCAACGCCTGGAACGAAGGGAATACGAAGCCCATGCCGAATGCAGCCAGTGCGTAGGCCGCAGGCAGTTGCCAGGCCTGCTGCACGCCCGCCACCGAAGCAAAGCCGATGCCTGAGATCACGGCGCCGAGGACGATCCAGCGCCGCGGATGAACCTCCAGCTTCATCACCAGCGCCTGCGCCAGGATCAGGCCAACGCCGACCGCCGTCAGCGCGATGCCGGCCATGCGCGCACCGGCCGCCGCATCCAGGCCCAGGCGATCAATCGCGAAGAAGCCAACCGTGACCTGCGCGATGGTCACGGAAACCATGGCGATGAACGCCGCCAGCTGCGGCAGGCGCAGGCGCGGGTCGAGGCGGCTCATCGGCGCGCGGCGCTGGGCGGAAACGCCCATTACAGGCGGTGTGGCCGGCAGTCGCCAGGCCAGCAGCGCCAACGCCAGCAGTGGCAACAGTGCGGCCACGTACAGCGCCAGCGACAGGTTCGTATAGGCCAGCCAACCCGCGGCAGCCGGGCCCAGCACCATGCCCAATGCGTTGGCGCTGCCCAGGCGGGCGAGGAACTTCGCACGCTGCCCGGTCGGCGCCTTGTCGGCGATCAGCGCAGCTGCGGTAGGAGGCACCGCTGCGTAGAACAGGCCGATCAGGCCGCGCGCAGCGACCAGCACCAGCACTGACACCAGCACCGGCGGCACCGCCTGCAGGGCCACGTCGATGAACACCGCCAGCGCGATGTAGACCACGGTGTAGGCACTCATCGCCAGCATCAGCACGCGCTTGCGGCCGATGCGGTCGCTGAGCTGGCCCCAAGGGCGCGCGGCCAGCATCCACAACACGCCTGCGGCGGTGACTGACAGCCCGGCATGCCACTCGTACAAACCGAGCATGCGGACCACCGGGCCGATCACGGCGACGAAGGACATCATCGCCATGGTGCCAATCAGGGCAGCCAACACCAGCGCTGGCAAGCCGGGAACGACGGGACGTGCGTGCATGAAACACCAGCCGTAACAGGAGAGGATTGGCCGGGCGCGCCTGCGCGCCCCACCCGGCACCGACCCTGCTCAGGGCCAGATGCCACCCTCAAATGATAACGGCTCGTATTTGCATTTGATACCCATTCTCTTGAATGGGCGCGCAACACTGGGTTCAGCGCATTGCACGCAGGCCGAGCAGGCCACGGCGCTTGAACCACCACTCCAACGGCAGCGTCACCAGCGGCGGGATCGCTGCCAGCAGGGCCAGGGCACTGGCCCACCACGGCCAGCGCAGGCGCACCGCCGCGAGCAGCGTCACCGCCACATACACGAGGAAAGCCACGCCGTGCAGCGGCCCGAACACCTTCACCAGGGCCACGTTGGCCATCGGGCCGTACTTCATCCACATGCCGATGAGCAGGCCGGCCCAGGTCACGGCCTCGATGAAAGCGACCGCAGCGAACAGGCGTCCGGTCGGGTGCATGGGGGAACGTTGGGTCACGTGGGGCTCCGGCATCGGGGTATCAAATGCGAATGATACGCAGATGCACGCCGCGGCAGGTAGCGCCGGGCCATGCCCGGCGGGCGCACCGTCATCAGCAACACGGCGTGTCCACCAAGGTGGACACCTACCCGGGCATATCCGGCAGAACCTGCTCCCCGATCTCGCGCAGCACGTCATCCATCGTCCGCCCGTTATCGATCAGGTTGAACATCACATGCGCCACGCCCTGCGCATGCACGCGCAGCAGATACTCACGCAGGCCATCGCGGCCGACCTTCAGGCCCAGCGGCAGCGGCTCGGGCGGCGCCTGCGGATCTGCCTGCAGGTCCAGCAGCATCGACTGCACGAACGGCTTGCCTGGACCGCCGCGCTGCGCCAGCGCCTGCTGCCACAGGCCGATGCGCCCTTCCTGTGCGGCCTCTTCGCGGTGATAGGTGGCCCAGCCTTCGGCCTCACGCGCTATCCACTGCAGGCTCTGCCGCGCGGTACCCACCACCAGCATCGGAATGCGGGTTGCCGGCGCTGGCAGCACGTCGAAGCCACCAGTGGCCTGCAATACGGCGGTGCGCTCATCGGCGGCCGGTGACAGCGCCGCCCGCAACAACGTCCAACGCTCACGGAAGGTCGCCGCCCTGCCCTCCAGATCCTCGCCGAATGCGGCGAACTCTTCCGGGCGGTCACCCGAACCCAGGCCCAGTACGAAGCGTCCGCCGCTGATCCGGTCCAGGCTCAACGCCGACTTCGCCACCTGCAGCGGCTGGCGCAATGGCAGCACGATGGCCGCGCTGCCGACCACGATGTGCCCCGTCGCGGCCGCCAGCATGCTCAACCACAGGAACGGATCGTCCAGCGCACTTGCTGTCGCGTCCGGACCCTGGGGCACCATCAGCGGCACATCGCGCGCCCACAACGCGGCGAAACCAAGATCGTCGGCCAACCGCGCGATGCGCCGCGCCTGATGCGGATCGGCCAGCCCCTGCGACGCCACCGGCGTCATCAGGCCCAGGCTCAAGCCCTGCCCTGGAAACAACGCAGCGTACGCGCGATTGAAATCACTCATGCCTGCAGCTTAGCGTGCAGGCACGGGGCAGCGATGACGCGCAGCCCGCCACGGGAAGAACACTGCATGCCGACGATCCGCCCTGCCCGCGTCGATGACCTGCCCGCGATCAGCGCGGTGTGCCTGGCCGCGTTCACTGCGGCGGTGGCGCCCTCGCTCAGCGCAACCGGCATCGCCACGTTCGGCAATGTCGCCGCCGCCGATGCGTTCGGTGAACGCCTGCACGGCGACAACCATATCCTGGTGGCCGAGCAGGACGGCCGTATCGTCGGCGTGGTCGAGCTGAAGGAAGGTCGCCACCTGGCGATGCTGTTCGTCGATCCCGGCTGCCAGGGACAGGGCATCGGCCATGCACTGTTCGAGGTGGTGCTGCCGCAGGTACGCGAGCCGGCCCTGACCGTACGCGCATCGCTCAACGCTGTGCCGACCTATCTGCGCTATGGCTTCGTGATTGACGGTGAGGCCTGCGAGTTCAACGGACTGGTCTACCAGCAGATGGTGCGGGCAGCCGCCTGAAGGCACGGCCCCGGCCAATGCCCGGGGCGTCATGCCCCGGCGCATGTCCGTCATGAGCAAACTGAATCAGCGGGTTCCCTGCGCGTTCCTACAATGCCCTGTCACCCTGCCCTTCGAGATCCTGCCGATGCGCGTCGCGCTTTCCGTGTTGCTGCTGGCTTCGGCGCTGAGTGCCTGCGCCCCGGCCCCGGTTTCCACCGCCAACTCCGCCGAGGCACCTGCGCCGGTCAAGGGAATCGCGTGGCGCCAGGGTGACGTCGATGATGCCTTCGCCGAAGCCGCAGACAGCGGCAAGCCGGTGCTGCTGTACTGGGGCGCGGTCTGGTGCCCGCCGTGCAACCAGCTCAAGGCCGGCCTGTTCAAGGACCCGGCCTTCATCGCCTTGACCGGCAAGTTCGTGCCGGTCTACCTGGATGGCGACGAGGAAGGTGCGCAGGCCTGGGGCGAACGCTTCGGGGTGCGCGGCTACCCGACCCTGATCGTGCTGGACCCACAGCGCAATGAACTTACACGCGTGGCCGGTGGCAACGACGCCGCCGAACTGACCCGGGCATTGACCGTCGCCGCCGGGCGCCGCAGTGCAATCGCTGCCACTCTGGCCACCGCCCTGGCCACGCCGGAGAAGTTGGCTGCAGAAGACTGGCAGGTACTGGGCGACTACGGCTGGGAAGTCGACGCCAACCGTCTGGCCGGCGAGCGCAAGAGTCAGGACGTGTTGCGCCAGCTGTCCAGGTCGGCACCGGATGCCGCCCTGCAACGCCGCTTCGCCCTGCTGGCCTTGGCCACCGCCGACACGCCCGCCAGCTCGCCTACCGAAGTACGCGAGCTGCTGCAGGCCGTGCTGGCGCAGCCGGCCGAAGTCCGCCGCAACCGTGCGTTGCTGGGCTATGCAGGCGCACAGTTGGTCAAGCAGGCCAGCGCCGGCCCGGCCACCCGCAACACGCTGGGGCAGCAGCTGCTGGTCGCGCTGGAGCGCGCAGATGCCGAGCGCGGCGACCGCGCCGACGACGCATTGTCGCGCGCACTGACGGAAGTATCGCTGGCCCGCCAGCAGCAGCCGAAGGGCGCACTGCCCGCGCCGCTGGTTGATCGGGTCAAGCAGCGCGTGGCCGCGGCCGATGCCACCGCCACTGATGCGCATGCACGCCAGGCCACGATCAGCAGCGCGGTCTACGCACTGCGCCAGGTCGGTGACGACGCCGGTGCCGAGGCGTTGTTGCTGGCGGAGCTGAAGCGCAGCGAGCAGCCCTACTACTATATGCCCGAGCTGGCCGAACTGGCCGAGCAGCGCGGCGACACTGCCGGTGCGCTGGAGTGGTTGAAGCGTGCCTACGACGGTGCGCAGGGCCCGGCCACCCGCGTGCAATGGGGCGTGCTGTACGTGGAAGGGTTGCTGAAGCTGGCGCCGAACGACGCGCCGCGCATCGAGCAGGCCACCGCCTCGCTGATCGCCGAACTGGAGGCGCAGCCGTCGGGTTACCACCAGCGCACCCGCCAGCGTTTCGAGCGCCTGGCCGGGCAGCTGAAGGCGTGGAGCGGGAAGCACCAGGGTGCCGAGACGCTGGCGCGGTTGCAGCAGAGGATGCAGCAGGCGTGCGGTGAACAGGTGGATGGCGCGTGCAAGGACTGGTTGAGTTGAGTTGAGTTGATGAAAACGCGGGCGGCTGGTTCGCCTGCCGGCGCCTTTGTTGATACCGGTTGTGGCCGGGGGAGGGGCTGGCCGGGACACGCCGTAAACCCATCCTTGGGGGCTCGATGGCGCCATCCATGGCGCCAACGGTCCCGGCCACCACCGGACGGTTTCCTGCGAGCGCGGGCAGCACTTCAGCGCGCCGGTGAGGTTCGAAAAGCGGGTTCTGGTAGTGCCGGCCGCTGGCCGGCAACCCGACCTTGCCGGCATGCCGGCCAGCGGCCGGCACTACCACTCCGCTCGTGCTGTCCTGCAGGAAGAATCAAAGCGATGAACGCGCACGCACCTCAATCCCGCCCCTTGACCTCAACCAATGTTGAGGTGCGATAACGATCTCCCCACGGCCAGCCCCTGGCCTTCCCCACGGAGATTGCTTCGATGTCGTACTCGCTTCCCCCGCTCCCCTACGCCTACGACGCCCTCGAGCCGCACTTCGATGCGCGCACGATGGAGATCCACCACAGCAAGCACCACCAGACCTACGTCAACAACCTCAATGCCGCCATCGAGCAGGCCGGCATCGCCGAGCAACCGGTCGAGGCGCTGATCGCCAACCTCGATGCCGTGCCCGAGGCGCAGCGTGGCGCGGTGCGCAACAACGGCGGCGGCCACGCCAACCACAGCCTGTTCTGGACCGTGCTCAGCCCCACCGGTGGTGCATCCGATGATGAACTGGCCGCCGCCATCGACCGTGACCTTGGCGGCTTCGATGCCTTCAAGGATGCCTTCAGCAAGGCCGCGCAGACCCGCTTCGGCAGTGGCTGGGCCTGGCTGACCAGCGATCGCGATGGTCGCCTGCAGGTGGAAAGCAGCGCCAACCAGGACAGCCCGCTGATGGGTGCAGCCGTGGGCCTGTCCGGCCACACCCCGATCCTCGCACTGGATGTCTGGGAACACGCCTACTACCTGCACTACCAGAACCGCCGCCCGGACTACATCGGCGCCTTCTTCAACATCATCAACTGGGCCGAGGTCGGCCGGCGCTACCACCAGGCCCGGGCCTCATGAGCGGCGAGACACTACCCTACGCCGGGCCGTGGGCAGGGGTGTTCCCCGCCCCGGCCCCGGTGCCATCGGTCGAGATGCCGCCGCGTGCCCTGCGGCGGCTGCTCGGCCATTTCCCGACCGGCGTGGCCATCGTCTGCGCGCGCGATGCACAGGGCAAGCCGGTCGGCCTGACCATCAACTCGTTCGTACCGGTCTCACTGCAGCCGCCGTTGGTGCTGTGGAACCTGGCGTTGCACGCACAGAGCCTGTCCACCTTCCAGCGCGCCACGCGCTTTGCGCTCAGCGTGCTGGCGGCCGACCAGGAAGCACTGGCCCGGCGCTTCGCCGATCCGCAGGTCCGCAACCGCTTCGACGGCCTGGCATTGCTGGATGACGACGAGGACGCCCCACCCCGCATCACCGGTGCGGTCGCCCATCTCACCTGCACCCGCCACGCGCAGTGGCCGGTGGGCGATCACCTGCTGCTGGCCGGCCGCATCATCGAAGTGCACGAGAACGGCGGCGCGCCACTGCTGTTTCATCGCGGCCGCTTCCAGCCCGGCCCGGCCGAGCTGCTGGCGGAGGTACGCGGATGAACATCGAAGCTCTGGAATGCATGCTTGCCGCAGGCAAGGACGGCGCGCTGCTGCGCTTCGGCCTGGGCAAGGGCTGGCTGGATGCCGGCAACCCGGTACGCGCGGCAACCCACCTGGGCCGTTGCGTGGTGCTTGATCCGCAGTACTCGGCGGCCTGGAAGCTGCTGGGCAAAGCCTGGCTGGCCAGTGGCCAGCCACAGGCGGCCCGTGAGGCGTGGCAGCGCGGCTTGAGCGTGGCCGGCAGCAAGGGCGACCAGCAGGCACGCAAGGAAATGCAGGTGTTCCTACGACGCCTGGACCGCGAGCAGGCGGCCCTGGCGAAGGCGGGCTGAGTCGATCAGCCCGCGTTGGCAGATGCCGGTGCGGACATGATGTCCGGCATCGGCAGGCGGCGCGGCTTGCTCGGGAATGCGTGGCGCAGGATGCGCCAGACCACCTGGCCGAACTGGCGCGGCAGCGAGCCGTTGTTGTAGTGCTGGCCGTAGCGGCGGCAGATGTCCTTCACTTCCTTGGCGATGGCCGCATAGCGGTTGGCCGGCAGATCCGGGTAGAAATGGTGCTCGATCTGGTGGCTGAGGTTGCCCGACAGCACGTTGATCAGGAAGCCACCACTGATGTTGGACGAACCGCGCAGCTGGCGCAGGTACCAGTGGCCGCGCGACTCATTGCGCAGGCACTCCTTGGGGAAGGTTTCCGATTCGGCGGTGAAGTGCCCGCAGAAGATGATCACGTAGGTCCAGATGTTGCGCAGGCCGTTGGCGACCAGGTTGCCCAGCATCACGGTGAGGAAGAACGGACCCGCCAGCAGCGGGAAGAACACGTAGTCCTTCAGCACCTGGCGCAGCATCTTGCGCGCCACCGGCCGGGTCTGCAGCCACATCGCACGGGCACTCATGCGGCCCTTCAGCCAGCGGCCAAGGCGAAGGTCCTGCGCAGCCACACCCCACTGGAACAGCAGTGCGAAGATCGGCGCGATGATCGGCTGCAGCAGGTAGAACGGCTTCCAGCGCTGTTCGGGGAAGATGCGCAGCAGGCCATAGCCGATGTCATCGTCCATGCCACGCACATTGGTGTAGGTGTGGTGGCGGAAATTGTGGGTCTTGCGCCAGTTGTCGGCGGTGGCAACGATGTCCCACTCGTAGGTGTTGCCATTGAGCTTGGGATCACCGGTCCAGTCGAACTGGCCGTGCATCACGTTGTGGCCCAGCTCCATGTTCTCCAGGATCTTCGACAGCGCCAGCAGCAGCGTGCCGGTGATCGCGGCCGGCCACAGCAGCGGCATCCAGAACAGCGGCGAAAACGCTGCCAGGAACAGCAGGCCACGGCCACCCACGCCGAACCAGCGCACGGCGGCGGCCACGCGGCGGATGTAGCGGGTATCGGAGGCGCCGAGGCTGCCGATCACACGGTCGCGGATCGCGTCGAGTTCCTCGCCGAAGGCATGCATCTCGGCAGTACTCAGGGCACGGTCGGTGGCGCGGGTCATGGCAGGCGTCCTCAGAGATCCAGGGTCAGGTCGGTGGTCGGTGCGCTCACGCAGATCCGCACCGGCTGTGCCGATTCGGACTGCAGGTCGCCGGTGCGCAGGTGGCGGGTGGCGCCACTGACGCGGTCACAGCTACAGGTATTGCAGATGCCCATGCGGCAACCGTGCTTGGGCTTGATGCCATGCGCTTCCAGGCTTTCCAGCAGCGAGCGGCCTCGCGGCACGCTCAGCTGGCGGCCACTGCGGGCAAGGGTCAGCGACACTTCGCCTTCGCTGCTGGCGTCACGCAACGGCGCCGGCGGAGTGAACGCTTCCGCCTGGAAACCCGCGACCTGGTGCGCCAGGCGTTCGCGCGCAGCGGCAACGAATCCATCCGGGCCACAGGCCAGCACGTGGCGCTGAGCCAACGGGGTGTCATCGCCGGCGACCTGCAGATCGTGAGTATCGATGCGTGCGGCAGGCACATCACCTTCGCGGGTGGTCAGCAGGTGCACACGCAGGTTCGGCTGGCGCGCGGCCAGCGCCTGCAGCTCATCACGGAACTGCAGCTGGGCGGCACTGCGCTCCCAGTAGAACAGGTCCACCGGCGCGGCCAGCGGGCGCTGGCAGGCGTCGCGCAGCAGGCTGCGCATCGGCGTGATGCCACTACCGGCCGCCAGCAGCAATACCGGAGCCGCGGCCGGCAACTGGAATTCTCCGAACGCAGCCTCCAGGCGGAACAGCTCACCCAGTTGTGCGTGGTTGACCAGATGCTGGCTGACCCGGCCGCCCTCGACCGCCTTGACGGTGATCGCCAGTTCGCGCGGTCCCAGCGCGGTGGGGCTGTAGCTGCGCTGCCACAGGCGTCCTTCAATCTCCACGCCGAGGGTGACGTGCTGGCCCGCGCGCATGCCGGCCCAGTGCCGGTTGGTGCGCAGGACCAGGGTCGCCGCGCCCTCGCCGGCCGGCTCGCGCCGGACCAGGCGGGCCACCGGCTCGCGCAGGGTCCACAGGGGATTGAGCTGGCCCGCCCAGAAATCGAACAGCGACGGCGAGACCCAGCGGTACGGAGAGAACAGGGATGGACGGACGACAGCGCTCATGGGCGCACTATACGGGCGCACATACACCTGTGTATACATGTGTATATTGAACCGGATTGGGTATGATTCAGCCTCGCCCCACCGGAACCGTCATGGCCGCCGCCACCGTCTTGTCGACGCCTGAAGATGCCAACAGCCCGGCCCGCCGTACGGTGAGCCGCGAAGATCTGCTGGCCGCCGCCCTGAAGCTGATCGGGCCGCACCGCAGCCTGTCCACGCTCAGCCTGCGCGAAGTGGCACGCGAGGCCGGCATCGCGCCGAACAGCTTCTACCGGCAGTTCCGCGACATGGACGAACTGGCCGTAGCGCTGATCGACGCAGCCGGCCGCTCGCTGCGCACCATCATCGGCGAGGCCCGCCAGCGCGCCACCTCCACCGCCACCAGCGTGGTGCGGGTCTCGGTGGAGACCTTCATGGAACAGCTGCGCGCCGACGACAAGCTGCTGCACGTGCTGTTGCGCGAAGGCGCGGTCGGCTCGGACGACTTCAAGCACGCAGTCGAACGCGAGCTGCATTATTTCGAGGAAGAGCTGCAGCACGACCTGGTGCGCCTGGCCGCACTGGACGGCGCGGTGCTGCACGCTCCGGAACTGGTAGCCAAGGCCATCACCCGGCTGGTGTTCGCGATGGGCGCCACCGCCATGGACCTGCCCCCGGAGAAGGATCCGGAGCTGGTCGAACAGATCTCCACGATGATCCGCATGATCATCGTCGGCGCCCGCACGCCCGCCGCATTCCGCCGCGGCTGACGATCGCGCCCTGGGGTCGGATCCCTTTCCAAAGGAAAGGGCTCTGACCCCAACCTCCCTGCCCACACGGCAACTCCATCCTCCGGACATGACCACCGGCAGGTTTGTGGTTGTTTTATGTAATGTTATAACACTCCTGTGATCTGACCGGGCCGGCGCTCCACTCGGAATTGCTGCGGCTTCGTTATATAGCACTTGCTATATTGATAAGCCACTGCTTTCATATGCATCAGCCAGGTCGCCCTCGCCGCCTTTCTTCCCCCAAGGACGACGCCCTCATGCCCGTTGCCACGCCCCTCTTCCATCGGCTGCCCCTGGCCGCCGCCATTGCCCTGGCCCTGCCGCTGCCTGCACTGGCTGACACTCCGAAACCGACCGAACTGGACCGTGTGCAGGTCAAGGTCAGCACCGCCACACGCAGTGAACGCCTGCTGTCGGACGTGCCGATCCGCACGGAAGTGCTGCGCAAGGAAGACATCGCGCTGCGCGCCGCCACCGACTTCTCGCGCGCCGCCGAGCTGATCAACGGCCTGCGCGTGGAGAGCAACTGCCAGAACTGCAACACCAGCGAAGTACAGCTGCTGGGCCTGCCCGGCGCCTACAACCAGCTCCTGTTCGATGGCATCCCGCTGCTGTCCACGCTGGGCAGCGTGTACGGCCTGGAACAGATCCCGGCCGGGTTCGTCGACCGCATCGAAGTGGTCAAGGGCGGTGGCTCGGCGCTGTACGGACCGGGCGCGGTTGCCGGTGTGATCAACCTGATTCCGCCGCTGCCGGCGCGCAGCGGTGGCCATGTGCAGGCCGGCGTGGATGTGCTGGAGGGTACACCTCAGAAGAACGCCGACGTTCGACTGGACCTGGTCGCCAAAGACGCAGACGCCGGCCTGTCGGTGATTGCCCAGCGCAACTGGAACAACGGCATCGACTACAACGGTGACGGCTACACCGAGATCACCCGCAAGAACCTCAAGGTCGGCGGGCTGCAGGCCTGGTACGCGCCCACGCCGGGCACGCGGCTGCGCCTGGACCTGCAGGTGACCGATGAAACCCGCCGCGGCGGCAATCGCCTGGACCAGCCAGAGTACCTGGCCAACATCGCCGAATCGCTGGATACGAAATACCGCCGCGGCAGTGTGTCGTGGGACCAGGAGATCACCGCTGACGTCGATTTCCGCCTGGCCTACGCCTTCGCCGACATCGACCGCGACAGCTTCTACGGCGGCCTGGGCGACGTGGTCACCGATCCCTCGGCGCCCGGCCATGACCCGTTGCAGCTTGACCGCAACCTGGCCGGCAGCGCGGCCTCGCGTTCATGGCGCCAGTACGGCCACACGCACAACCCGCTGCACTACATCGACAGCCAGTTGAACTGGCGGCTGGGCGCGCATGCACTGGCCTTCGGTGTGCAGTACAAGCACGAGGCGCTGCGCGACGACAACCGTACCGGTGACGGGCAGCGTCTTGCGGTACTGGAGGATGCGACCTTCCACAACCTGGGCGCCTTCATCCAGGACGAGTGGAGCCTGCGCGACAACGTCGACCTGGTGCTGGGCGCACGCGTGGACAAGAGCTCGGAGCTGGACAACGCGGTGTTCTCACCACGCATCGCGCTGGCCTGGCAGGCCACGCCGAACCTGAAGTGGCGCGCCGGTATCGCCACCGGCTTCCGTGCGCCGGAGATCTTCGTCGAGGATGTGCACGTCGATACGCTGGGCGGCGAACAGGTGCGCGTGCGCAACACGGACGGTCTGAAAGAGGAACGCGCGTTGACCACCCTGTTCGGCTTCGACTGGCGTTCGGACCCGGCCAATCCGGTGTGGAGCTGGGATGCCACCGCCTCCTATGCACGCATCCGCGACACCTTCGCGCTGGGCGAGATCCAGCGCGGCGATGACGGCCAGCTGAGCCAGCTGCGCTACAACGCCTCCGGCTCCAACGTGCTGGGTGCGGAAACCAACCTCGGCTGGCAACCCTCGCCGCAGTGGCGCCTGACCGCAGGTGCCTCATGGTACCGCTCGCGCTTCCGCGAGCCGCAACGCATCTTCGACGACAGTGGCGACGGTGGCGACACCGTGATCGAAAGCCGCGATTACCTGAAGACACCCCGCTGGACCGGCCTGGCGCAGCTCAGCTGGATGCCGGCCGAACCGTGGGAAACCTTCGTCGCGCTGCGCCATACCGGGCCGATGTCGGTGCTGAACAACCGGCTGGGCGAGCTGCACCGCACACGTTCGTTCCTGGTCACCGACCTTGGTGCGCGCTGGCACCGGCATCTCGGCGCACAGGCGCAGCAGGAAGTGTCGGTAGCTGCGGGCGTCAAGAACGTATTCGACCAGCGCCAGAAAGACCTCGAAGTGGGGGCGCTGCGGGACAGCGACTATGTCTACGGGCCGCGCTTCGCGCGCTCGTGGTACGTCAACCTGCGCTATGCGTTCTGAAGCACTGCGGACGCTGTTGCTGACCGGCGCGCTCCTGCTGGCCGTACCGGCGATGGCGGCAGACCTGCACGCGCAGGTCGCCGCCTCGTTGATGCGGCCAGAACAGCGATCACTGCGGCCCATGCAATGGTCGCCGCCGCCGAAGCTGGTGGCGCTGTACTTCGGCGCCGACTGGTGTGCACCGTGCCATGCCTTCGTACCCACGCTGCGCAGTGTGCGCGACGCGTTGCGCGAGGCCGGCGCCGATACCGAAGTGGTGTACGTCAGCCTGGATGAGAGCGAGGCTGCATTGCGGCGCTACATGCACGCGCAGGACATGCCGTGGCCGGTACTGGACCCGCGCCGCGCCGCGCGCATGCCCGCACTGCAGGCACTGGCCGGGCTGGGACCACCCAACCTGGTGCTGATCGATGCGGATGGGAAGGTGCTGGCCAACGGATGGCAGGGCCGGCGCTATGAAGGCCTGCAGCCAGTGTTGAAGGAATGGACGAAACGCGCGTGCGCGCAACAGCAGGCGAGTTGCCCGTCCGGATTGTAGAGTCGAGCCATGCTCGACTCATTGCGCACCGCGCGAACGGCAGCCGAGCATGGCTCGGCTCTACAGAAAGCAGATTCTGCCATCACGCGGACATGCGCCGGGCACCGTCCGATGCCCCCGCGCCGCTCAACCGCCCTCGGCCTTGCGCACGAATGCCTCGAACAACGCCAGCGTCTGTTCGCTGACATGGTGCTCGATGCCCTCCGCATCGCGCCGCGCGGTGTCTGGGTCCACGCCCAGCGCCAGCAGGAAACGCTCCACGGTCTGGTGCCGCTGGCGGCTGGCATGGGCCAGCGCCTCGCCTTCCGGGGTCAGGAACACGCCGCGGTACGGCCGCTGCACCACCCAACCATCACGGGCCAAGCGCCGCAGCATCTTCGCCACGGTGGGCTGGGCCACACCCAGGCGCGTGGCAATGTCGACCTGGCGGGCCTCGCCGCCGTCGGCCAGCAGGTCCGAAATCAGCTCGACATAGTCCTCCACCAGTTCCATCCGGTGCGCCTCGCGCACTTGCCGGAAGCTCTCGACCTGGCGCTCGGCCTCAATCAAGGGGGTGCTTTTCAGCGATGTCGAATCGTCGGTCTTGCCCACGCCTGCGCCTGTCCTTCCGGGGTGATCCGGTGTTGAACCTGAATTCTGGACCAGTAACGCGATAAAGACGATTGTTTCACGTTGCTATTGACTATAGCAGGAGCTATATTCGGACCCATGAACACCCTGGCGCCCCGCGACCCTTCGGCCTCCACTCCGGCCAGCCTGGGTGCGCTCAACGCCTCGGTCGCCGTGCCCGACAAAGGCCATTGGTGGTTCCGCCTGCTGGCCTTCCTTGGCCCGGGCTACATGATCTCGGTCGGATACATGGATCCAGGCAACTGGGCCACCGACCTCGCCGGCGGTTCGCGCTTCGGCTACCTGCTGCTGTCGGTCATCCTCATTTCCAACCTGATGGCGGTGATCCTGCAGGCGCTGTCGGCGCGGCTCGGCATCGCCACCGGCATGGACTTGGCGCAGGCCTGCCGCGCCCGCTACCCCAAGCCGGTGAACCTGGCGCTGTGGGCGCTGTGCGAGGCGGCGATCATCGCCTGCGACCTGGCCGAGGTGATCGGCACCGCGATCGCGCTGAAGCTGCTGTTCGACCTGCCTCTGCTGTGGGGCGCGGTGATCACTGCGCTGGATACGCTGTTGGTTCTGCTGCTGATGAACCGCGGCTTCCGTGCGCTGGAAGCCTTCGTGATCGCGCTGCTGATGGTGATCTTCGCCTGCTTCGTGGTGCAGATCGCGATGGCTGCGCCGCCAGTGATGGCGGTGCTGGGCGGCTTCATTCCGCGCGCGCAGGTGGTGACCGATCCGCACGCGCTGTACATCGCGATCGGCATCATCGGTGCCACGGTGATGCCGCACAATCTCTACCTGCATTCGTCCATCGTGCAGACCCGCGCCTACCCGCGTACCAATGAAGGCCGCCGCAGTGCGCTGCGCTGGGCGGTTACCGATAGCACTCTCGCGTTGACACTCGCATTGTTCATCAACGCCAGCATCCTGATCCTGGCGGCGGCGGTGTTCCATGCCAATGGTCGTTTCGACGTGGAAGACATCGAGCAGGCGCACCAGCTGCTGGCGCCGATGCTGGGCGTGGGCGCGGCGGCGACGTTGTTTGCGATCGCGTTGCTGGCCTCCGGCCTGAACTCGACGGTGACCGCGACGCTGGCCGGCCAGATCGTGATGGAAGGTTTCCTGCACCTGCGAATGCCGCCGTGGCTGCGACGGCTGATCACCCGCGCACTGGCGATCATTCCGGTGGTGGTGGTGATCCTGCTGTTCGGCGACCAGGGCGCGGTGAAGCTGCTGGTGCTGAGCCAGGTGGTGCTGTCAATGCAGCTGCCGTTCGCGATCATCCCGCTGGTGCGGATCGTGACCGACAAGGTGACGATGGGGGCGCTGGTGGCTCCGCGCTGGCTGGGCGCGATCGCCTGGGTGATCGCGCTGGTGATCGTGGTGTTGAACGTGAAGCTGCTGGTGGATACCTTCAACGGCGCCTGATGCCGAACCACGGACCCTACCCCGGTAGATCCACGCCATGCGTGGATGGCTTCTCGCATCGCGCGGAGAGCAGCCGAGCATGGCTCGGCTCTACAG
>NZ_KV791314.1:0-42966 GCF_001807895.1 Stenotrophomonas sp. HMSC10F07 | reverse complement strand
CGGAGAGCAGCCGAGCATGGCTCGGCTCTACAGATGCAGGGCGATCGCGGCCTCGATCTGCTGCGGCGACTGGAACCCGGCCAGGCGCGTGCGTTCGTTACCATCACGGAACAGGGACAGCGTCGGCGTCTGCCGCAGCCCCAGTTCCCTGAAGAACGCCTCACCCAGCACTTCCAGCTGCACGCGAAGCAAGGTGGTGCCCTGCCCCGCCACGCTGTTGGCCACGCGGTGCAGCGACACTTCCAGCATCCGGCACCCGGGGCACTGGTCCTTGTGGAAATCCACCAGCACCCGCGGGTGCTCAGCCAGCAGCTGCTGGAACTGCTCAGGCGTGGTGGCGTCGATGATCTGCATCGTGGTTGCTCCAGTAGTGGGCCAGGACCGCATCGGTCCAGGCGTCGATGGCTTCGGCATGACGCTCGCCATGCGGCATCTGTTCGATCTCCAGCGGCGGGTAGTCGCTGCGGAAATAGCGGATCAGCCGGTGCACGGCACCACAGTAGTACTCCTGCCCCCACTGCGTTTCGCCGGTGCCGAACACCGCCAGCTGGCGTGGCTGCTGACCGCGCTCGGCAATGCCAGCCACCCACGCCTTCATCTCCGCTGGCGTGCGCCCGGCGTTGTCGGTCCAGCAGCCCAGCAGCACCAGGTCAGCCTCGCCGGCAGCCAGCGGCGGCGCCTGCCGCAGGTCGTCGGCCTCCTGCCAGTGCACCGCATGACCTGCGGCGCGGCAGCGCTCGGCGATCTGCCGGCCGAGCTCGCGGGTGTTGCCGCTCAAGGAAGCGACCACCATCAGGATGCTCAGCGCGGTGCCGGGCTCAGAGGTCGTCGAAGCCGTTGTCGACGTTGGTCTTCTTGTAACTTGCATTGCGCATCTCGAAGAAGTCGGTCTTGGTCTCGGTGAAGTTGTCGGCGTAGGCCCTGATCCAAGGCATCACGTTGTCGGTGGTGTCGCTGTACAGGCGCTCGATGCCGAGCATGCCGGCCATCTTGTTGGCGCGGTACTTCACGTAGCGCACCATCTCGTCCACGTCGATGCCATCGATGCCATCCAGCACCTCTGACGACCACTGCGTCTCAAGTTCGATGGCATGCTCGAATGACTGGTGCACATAGGCGGTCAGCTCGTTGGTCTGCAGCTCCGGGTTCTCGCCGATGATGGCGCGGATCAGCTCACTGATGAACTTGGTATGCGCGAGCTCGTCGCGATTGATGAAGCTGATGATCTTGCCGGTACCGTTCATGCGGTTCTGCCGCACCATGTTGTAGAAGTACGCGAACCCGGAATAGAAATTGATGCCCTCCAGGATCGACGACTGGATCAACGACTTGAGCAGGGTCTCGGCGGTCTTCTCGCGCATGAAATCGTCATACGCGCCCATGATCGGGGCATTGCGCTTGATGATGGTCGGGTGGGTGCGGGCGATCTCGAAGATCCGGTTCTGGTTCGGCAGGTCGGTGATCGAGGCCAGCACGTAGCTGTAGCTCTCGTTGTGGATCACTTCCTGCTGGCCGATGATGGCTGCGTTGGCATGCGCGGCCGGGTCGGTGATGTACTCGGCCACGTTGTAGATGAAGCGGGTCTGCGGTGAATCCAGCGTGGCCAGCAGACCGATGATTGAATCGTAGGCGTTCTTTTCGCGCCCTGACAGCTCGCCGTACTGGCGCGCGTCCAGCTTCATGTCCACTTCGTCGGGAATCCAGAAGTTGGTCGACAGCTCCTTGTAGGCCCGATAGAACGACGGGTACGGGATATCGTTCCAGTTGAGGATGCCGCTGGTCTGGCCGTTGATGATGCCGGTGCTGCGGTTGGGGTGGCGTGGTTCGAGTATCTTGATGCGATCAAGGGGGGTTGCCATGGTGTTACCTGCAGGGGGTAGCGCCGGGCCATGCCCGGCGGAATGTGCGACGGCCGCGCGATGCGCTCGCCGGGCGTGGCCCGGCGCTACCGTGGATGGTCAACTGGCGCACCACTCGCATTCGCTGATGTCGATGTCGTTGGAGCGCACGTAGTAGGTGGTCTTCAGGCCTTCGCGCCAGGCGCTCAGGTGCAGCTCCAGCAGCGTGCTCGCACGGATGGTGCTGGGCACATACAGGTTGAAACTGATCGACTGGTCGACATGGCGCTGGCGGCGCGCGTTCTGGCGCACGCTGGCGAACTGGTCGACCTTGTAGGCGCCCTTCTCGTAGTACGGCCAGGTCTCCAGCGACAGGCCCGGCGCCGCCACCGGCCGCCGGAAGTCCTTCTTTTCCTCGTAGTAGAACGCGCTGTAGATCGGGTCGATCGATGCGGTGGAACCGGCAATCTGCGCGGTGCTCATGTTCGGCGCGACGGCCAGCAACCAGCCGTTGCGCAGGCCGTGCGTGGCGACCTCGCGGGCCAGGCTGTCCCAGGCCGCGCCGCTGTAGCCGCGGTCACTGAAATAGCGTCCGTTGTGCCAATCGCTGCCGGCGAACATCGGGTAGCTGCCCTTCTCCTGCGCCAGTTGCGCGCTGGCCTGGATGGTCAGGAAGTTGATGCGTTCGTAGAGATGGTCGGCCAATACTTCGGCATCCGGAGATTCCCACTGGATCGCCTGCTGCGCCAGCAGGTGGTGCCAACCGAACGTGCCCAGGCCGATGGCGCGGTACTTGCGGTTGGTGATCGTGGCCTGCGGCACCGGCAACGCATTGAGGTCGATCACGTTGTCGAGCATGCGCACCTGGATCGGGATCAGGCGCTCCAGCACATCGGTGGCCAGCAGGTCATCCGGCGCACTGATCGCCCGGCCGAGGTTGATCGAGGACAGGTTGCAGACCACGAAGTCGCCGGCACGGCGCGTGGTGACGATCTGGTCGCCGCTGACGATCTCCTGGATCATCCGCGTCGGGCTCATGTTCTGCAGGATCTCGGTGCACAGGTTGCTGGAATAGATCATGCCCGCGTGCTTGTTCGGGTTCCTGCGATTGACCTCGTCGCGGTAGAACAGGAACGGGTTGCCGGTTTCCAGCTGGCTGAGCATGATCCGCTTGAACAGATCGATGGCCTTCACCGTGCGGCGGCTGATGCGCTCGTCCGCCACGAGTTCGGCGTAGCGGTCGCGGAAGCTGCCCGCGCCGCGCGTCTCGTCGTAGAAGTCCTGCAGGTACCAGCCCTTGGCCTGCTTCACCTCGTGCGGGTCGAACAGGTACCAGTCGGCGCGGCGTTCCACCGCTTCCATGAACAGGTCGGGTACGCACACCGAGGTGAACACATCGTGCGCGCGCAGGCGCTGGTCGCCGTTGTTCAGGCGCAGGTCCATGAAGGCTTCGATGTCGCGATGCCAGATGTCCAGGTACACCGCCACTGCGCCCTTGCGCTGGCCAAGCTGATCAACCGACACCGCCGTGTTGTTGAGCTGCTTGATCCACGGCACCACGCCGCCGGAGGAGTTGGCCACGCCACGGATCGGTGCGCCGCTGCTGCGCACGTAGCCCAGGTAGGCACCGACGCCGCCGCCGTGCTTGGACACGCGCGCGATATCGGTGTTGGAGTCATAGATGCCCTGCAGGCTGTCGTCCACCGTGTCGATGAAGCAGCTGGACAGCTGGCCGCCCACCTTGCCGGCATTTGCCAGCGTCGGCGTGGCCACGGTCATGTACAGGTTGGACAGCGCCCAGTACGCCTCGCCAACCAGCTGCATGCGGCGTTCGCGCGGCTTTTCCTCCTGCATCAGGTACAGCGCAATGGTCAGCCAGCGCTCCTGCGGCAGTTCATAGACCTCGCGGCTGCGGTCGCTGGCCAGATAGCGCGTGGCCAGCAGGTACAGGCCGTTGTAGGCGAACAGGCGGTCGCGTTCCGGATCGATCATCTCACCGGCCTGCTGCAGCTCTTCCTTCGAATAGCAGCGCAGGATGTCGTTGCTGTAGATGCCACGATCGGCGAGGCTTTCCTGCAGGCCCACGTAGGAGCCGTACTTCAGGCTGACATCGTAGAAGCGGTTTCGGCTGGCACGCTTGTACAGGCGGCGCAGGTAGATGCGCGCGGCGAACTGTTCCCACTCGGGCGCGACCAGGTCCACCCGCGATTCGGCCTCGCGGATCAACAGATCGACCAGGTCATCGGCGCTGATGCTGGGCTTGCGCTCGACCATTGCCTGCACCACGCGGCGGTAGTCGCTCACATCCAGCTGCGGGAACTCGGCATGCACGGCATCGATGCTGCGCTGCAGGCGCTCGGCGTCGAACGGCAGGCGGCGGTTGCCGGCCTCCTTGGTGATCCAGGTCGGTACGCGCTCGCCACCGGCGCGCAAGGCGTCGCCAGCGCCGGCCGGATCGGCCACGCGGAAGGTACTGTCGGTCATGGTGGTGAAACTCCAGGCTCGCACGCGCATTGGCGGTCGATGCCATGGCGGCCCTGGACGCGATACCGGCGCACGGGGCGAACGGGTGGATTGCCAGGGTGCGGGAACGTAGGTCGTCGGCATCTGCCTGCGCCTGCGGCCGGTATCCGGGCCGTGGGGGCGACCTGCGTCCGCACGATGGCGGCCGCGTCGACACGGCAAGCCTTCAGGGGCGGGCCGCGGGACGTTTGCTGCATGTCCGGCGGCGGCGGCTGACCGGGAGTGACGGCCACAACATAGTGGGGATGACGCGCACCGTCAACACAAGATGCGGTAATCACGACATGCCGCGACGATCAGTCGCAGGATGCCGTGTTGCACCCGCAGCACCTTGTCGACGCGGCGCACATCCCCAGTCCGGTACAACATCACTTTCTCCGGAACCTCGCTCATGCGCGCTGCCCAGTACTCCTCCTTCGGCAACCCGGCCGACGTCCTCGCCATTGCCGATGCCGCCCTGCCCGAGCCCGGCCCCGGCGAGGTGCGCATCCGCACCGTGCTGGCCTCGATCCACAACCACGACCTGCTGACCGTGCGTGGCCTCTACGGGTACAAGCCGACCTTGCCGGCGATCGGTGGCAGTGAAGCACTGGGCGTGGTCGATGCACTCGGCGATGGCGTGGACGGCCTGCAGATCGGCCAGCGGGTAGCCGCCGCCTCGGTGCACGGCACCTGGGCCGAGGCCTTCGTCGCACCGGCACGCATGGTGATTCCGATGCCGGAGGCGATCCCGGACGAGATGGCCGCACAGTTGATCGCGATGCCGCTGAGCGCGCTGATGCTGCTGGAATTCCTGCACGTCCAAGCAGGCCAGTGGATCGTGCAGAACACCGCCAACGGCGCGGTCGGCAAGTCGCTGGCGATGCTGGCAAAGGCGCGCGGCGTGCACGTGGCCAACCTGGTGCGCAATGCCACGGCCGTAGCGCAGTTGCAGGCGCTGGGCATCGATCATGTATTCGACACCTCGGTGGACGGCTGGAAGGATCGCGTGCGTGAAGCGACCGGCGAAGCACAGGCCGCGGCCGCGGTGGATTCCATCGGCGGTGATGCCAGCGGTGACCTGGTCGACCTGCTCGGCCACCACGGCACGCTGGTGTCGTTCGGCGTGATGAGTGGCGAGCCGATGCACATTCCAGCCGGCGGCCTGATCTACAAGGAGGCCACGGTGAAGGGTTTCTGGGGCAGCAAGGTCAGCCAGGCGATGGCGGTGGAAGACAAGCGCCGGCTGGTGGGTGAGCTGCTGAAGCGTGCGGCCAGCGGCGAACTGACCTTGCCGGTGGAGCAGATCTTCGCGCTGGACGATATCGCCCAAGCGGCGAAGGCGGGCGCCGGTTCGGGCCGTAACGGCAAGGTGCTGCTGCGGCCGTGATCGTCTGACATTGCGTTCTGTAGAGCCGAGCCATGCTCGGCTGCTTTCCGGTTAGTGTGTGGAGCCGAGCGTTGGCTCGGCTCTACAGGGGCGTGCGGACCAACGGTCCGCACCCACCAAAGATCGGTCCGCACCCACCGAAGCATAGACCGCGCCGCCGAGAGCGCTTACTTTCGTTAAGAACCTGTGATGTATAACTGAATGCGCTTTCGTCATTGGAAGGCGCAGGTACCTGCATGCGGTACTGACGGCTCCTCCCCCGTTCGGCGTTGCCGCTTCCATGTACCGCACCACCCTGAACCTGCTTGCCGGCGCGATCGCGCTGAGCCTCACTGCTGGCACCGCCAGCGCCTCTGAAACCACCGATGCCGGCAAGGACAGCACCACCCTCGGCGCCGTGCTGGTGACCGGCTCCAACATCAAGCGCAGCGATACCGCCGGGCCCAACCCGGTGCAGATCGTCAGCCGCGAACAGATCGAGCAGACCGGCCGCTCCACCCTCACCGACGTGCTGCGCAATCTGTCGGCCAATGCCGGCAACAGCTTCGACGAGCAGTACACGGGCAGCTTCGCCGCCGGCTCTGCCTCGATCGGCCTGCGTGGCCTGTCACCGAAGAACACGCTGGTGCTGGTCAACGGCTACCGCGTGTCCAACTTCGGCTTCGCACTCAATACCCAGGACACTTTCGTCGATCTCAACGCGTTGCCGATCAGCGCCGTCGAGCGCATCGAAGTACTCAAGGACGGCGCCTCGGCGGTGTACGGTTCCGATGCCATCGCCGGGGTCATCAACATCATCCTGCGCAGGAACTTCCAGGGCGTGGAAGTCGGTGGCGGCTTCGGTACCGCCACCCAGGGCGGCTTGAACGAACGCAAGGCCAACCTGTTGGCCGGCTTCGGCGACCTGGAGCAGCAGGGCTGGAACGTGCTGTTCGGCTTGGACCTGCTCAAGCGCGATCGCCTCGACGCCGACCAGCGCGCCTATACCCGCAGCGGCGATTTCCGCGACAAGCCCGGCGGACGCCTGGCCGGCTGGTCCACCGCCGGTGGCAACTGGCTGTCCAACCCACGTGCACCTCAGCCGTTCGCCAACTGCCCCGAGGGCAGCCAGCTGCGCCCGTACAGCGACTTCGGCAGTACCCTGCCCGGCCAGGCCTGCGCCTTCAATGCGCAGCCGTTCAAGACCCTGCAACCCGGCGCCGAGCGCCTGCAGGCCTCGTTGAGTGCAACCTACCGCTTCAATGACAGCGTCGAGGCCTTCGCCGATGTGCTGTACAGCCACAACAAGGCCGACCAGATCTTCAGCGCGCCGCTGACCGTCGGCCCCGGCCTGCGCGCCTACAACCCGGCCAGCGGCACGCTGATCGACGTGCCGGCGGTGCTGCCGGTCGGCCATCCCAACAATCCGGGCAGCACGCCGCTGCCGTTCGAGTACACCTTCTTCGATCTCGGCCCGCGCCTGAAGGACAACACGCAGGTGTTCTACCGTGCCCTGGCGGGCGTGCGCGGCAGCGGCGAACGCTGGGACTGGGAAGTGGCAGCGCTGACCTCGCAGAGTGCGCAGCGCGAGTACGTCGACAACTTCGTCAATCGCTATGCGTTCGAGCAGATCCTGCGCGATGGTAGCTACAACTTCCTCAACCCGTCCAGCACGCCGGGCGCGCTGGATGCACTGCGCCTGCAGACCAAGCGTCCGGGCTGGTACAAGCTGCACGCGTTGAATGTGAAGGCCTCGACTTCGCTGTGGGAGCTGCCGGCCGGTGCGGTCGGCTTCGCCTGGGGTGCCGAGTTCCGCAAGGAATCGCTGGATGCGCGCACCAGCGCGCAGGTGCTGTCGGGCACCGAACTGCGCCCGGCCATCAACGTGGTGAACGGCGAGCGCCAGGTCAGCGCCGCCTACGCCGAACTGAGCGTGCCGCTGCATCGCACTCTGGAACTGCAGGTGGCCGGCCGTGGCGACCACTATGACGACTTCGGCGAGGCGTTCTCGCCGAAGGTGGCGCTTCGCTGGCAGCCGCTGGACAGCCTGCTGCTGCGCGGCTCGTTCTCGCGCGGCTTCCGTGCACCGTCGCTGCCGGAAATCGCACCCGGCCAGACCGTCAGCTATGGCTCGGTGATCGATCCGCTGGATCCGCTGCAGCCCGGCGGCAGCCGTGGCGTCACCAACATCCGCACCGGCAACCCCGACCTGAAGGCCGAACGCTCGCGCAACTTCAACGTGGGTGCGGTGTGGTCTCCGGATGGTGATACCAGCATCGGCCTGGACTGGTACCGCATCGAGCAGGACAACCTGGTCAAGCCGGACAGCGCGCAGTTCATCGTCGACAACCCGACCCTGTTCCCGGGCCGCGTGCAACGTGATGCGCAGGGACGCATCCAGTTCATCTCCAACCAGTATGCCAACCAGGGCGAGTTGACCACCTCGGGGCTGGACCTGGACGCCAGCCGTACCTTCCGCACCGACGGCTGGGGCAACTTCACCGTGGCCGGCAGCTGGACCCACCTGCTGAGCTTCAAGCAGCCGCTGGTGGCTGGCCAGTCGCCGTACGAAGGCGCCGGCAACAACCGCCACGGCGCACTGCCGCGTACGCGCGGCACCACCTCATTGAACTGGGCGGTGGGCGACTGGAGCAGCACGCTGAGCCTGCAGTACGTGAGCGGCTACGACCAGCGCGTGGCGACGGCGACCAGCAACCCGGGCCTGCGCGACCGCATCAAGCCGTATCACCAGCTGGACCTGTACGTGGCGTACGAGGGAATTCCGAATACCACGCTGTCGCTGTCGGTGCTGAACCTGACCGACAGGGATCCGCCGTTCGATCCGGCTGGCGGTTCCAACGGCTTCGACATCAGCCAGTACAACCTGCGCGGACAGTTCGTCTCGCTGGGTGCGCGCTATCGGTTCTGATAGGCCAGCTGTAGAGCCGAGACCATGCTCGGCTGCTCTTCGGCAACAGGAAGCCGAGCATGGGCTCGGCTCCACAGGGGTGTGCGGACCAACGGTCCGCACCCACCGCATCACCTGCTCAGGTGCAGGAACTGCAGGTGCCGTTCGTACTGGCTGATGATGTCGTTGATGATCTGCTTGCGGCTGTAGCCCACCAGGTCGTAGTCCTGGCTGCCTTCGAACAGATGCACCTCGGCGCGGTAGTAGCGCTGGTTGCGCAGCTGCTGCGCGGCAAACGACGGGGTCAGGTAGCCGCTCAGGATCACCCGGTACAGGAAGTCCTGCTGCTCGCCGTGGTTCACCGTCAGCTCCATGTCGCCAGCCTCGAAGCGGGTGGATACATCCCAACCCTGCCCGCGCAGCTGTTCGGCCACCGCCTCCATCGCCGGCTTCACGGTGTCATCCATGAAGCGGTAGACCTGGTCGCGCACCGGGAAGTGCATGGCCTGGCTCAGGCGCTGGCGCCAGCCCTGATGATGGCGATCGTCTCCGATCAACGGCGACGGCCGGTACTGCAGCGCGCGCTTGCGGTGCGACTCGTCACTGAACGCGCGGGTCAGGCCCCACATCATCAGCAGCAGGATCGCCGAGAACGGCAGCGATGCCAGCACCACCGCCGATTTCAATGCATCGATGCTGCCGGCCAGCAACAACCCTGCGGTCAGCACCGCAATCACCGTGCCCCAGAACACGCGCAGCCAGCGCGGACCATCGTCTTCGGGTGATCCACCATGCGACGACAGCGTGGACAACACCACCGCCCCCGAATCAGCGGAGGTCACGAAGAAGATGAAGCTCACCAGCACCGTCACCGCGATCACCGTGCGGCTCCACGGGTAGCCATCCAGCAGTGCGTACAACACGGTCGGTGGGTCATCCACCGCCAGCTGCGCCAGTTGCTGCTGGCCGTGGTGGAGCACCTGGTCCAATGCGCTGTTGCCGAAGATCGACAGCCAGGCCAGGGTGAAGCCGAGCGGGATCAGCAGCACCCCGAACACGAATTCGCGGATGGTGCGGCCACGTGAGATGCGCGCGATGAACAGGCCGACGAACGGTGCCCAGCCGATCCACCAGGCCCAGTAGAACACCGTCCAGCCGCCCAGCCATTCCGGTCGGCCGCCATAGGCGTACACATCGAAACTCTTGCCGACCACGCTGCCCAGGTAGTCGCCCAGGTTCTGCATCAGCGTGCTGAACAGGTACTGCGTCGGCCCGGCGAACAGCATGAACAGCACCAGCGCGATCGCCAGCAGCATGTTGATGTTGGCCATCCAGCGCACGCCTTTCTCGACGCCGGACACGGCCACGGCCACGGCCGCGCCCATCATGCTGACCACCAGGATGATCTGCACCAGGTTGGAGTGCGGAATGTCGAACAGGTGCGAGAGGCCGGCATTGAGGTGCAGCACGCCGAAGCCCATGTCGGCACCGATGCCGAATACGGTGGCGACGATGCCCAGCGCATCCACGGTGTAGCCGATCGGGCCATTGATGCGCTTGCCGATCAGCGGGTACAGCGCCGAGCGCAGGGCCAGTGGCAGGTTGTGGCGATAGGCGAAGTAGGCCATCGCCATCGCCGCCAGCGCGAACACGCCCCAGCCGTGCAGGCCCCAGTGCAGGAACAGCAGCTGCATGGCCTGGCGCGCGCCAGCCTCGCCTGCGGCCGGATCGCCCTGCGGCGGCTGCAGGTAGTGGGTCAGCGGTTCGGATACGCAGAAGAAGAACAGGGTGATGCTGATGCCTGCGGCGAACAGCATGCCGGCCCATGAGAGGTAACTGAACTCCGGCTCGTCATGGTCGGCACCCAGCTTGATGCCACCGTACTTGGACAGCGCCACGCCCACCACGAACACCAGGTACAGGGTCATGGCCAGCAGGTAGTACCAGCCGACGTTGAGGGCGGCCCAGTCCTGTGCCCTGAGCAGAAGGCGGCCCGCGCCGAGCGGGAACAGGCTGACGAACAGCGCGAACGCCACGACAACGATCGCCGCGAAGGCGAACACAGGCCGAAGGGTGCGCACCGGGGATTGTTGCGGCTCCAGTACTTCCATGGGGCGGCGTTCTCCGGTAGATCAAAGGGTTAGCCGACCGATTCTGGCTGAACCGCAGTGGACAGAGCATGAAGTTGCGGCCTGTGGTCGCAGGCCCGTCCGCTCATTCCGTGGTATCACGCGCGCGCTGCGACGCACCCTTGCTTGCGCGGGCCGCGCGCACCGCCTGCGGCGCGGCCACGCGCATCCTGTCCGATCACGACATTACATGCACCGCACACAGCTTGTTGCCATCCGGGTCACGCAGATAGGCCAGGAACACCTGCCGACCGGACATGTTGCGGACGCCGGGCGGATCTTCGATGGCGGTACCACCGTGAGCCACTCCAGCTTCCTGCCAGGCACGCACGGCCTCTGCACTGCCCAGACTGAAACCGATGGTGCCACCGTTGGCATGGCACGCTGGCTGCCCATCGATCGGCGCGGTTACACCGAACATCCGTCCATCCTTGAAGTACAGCAGCCGTCCCTTCTCGTCGAATACGCCCGCACGCGCGGCCATCGCAGCGAACAGGGCGTCGTAGAAGCGACGCGCGGCATCCATGTCGTTCGTTCCTACGGTGATGTGGCTGAACATGCGGGCACTCCATGTGGAAAACCGCAGTGTCGATGAGCGCGGGCCACTTCGCAAATCGCTGCATCATCGCCGCCCCGCTCGCGACCGGGCGTGCTGCTACCTGGCGGTGCTGAGCAGCAGTACCGCCGCCGTGACCAGGGCGATGCCAACCCAGCCGATCGGCCGCAGGCGGTTACCGAACAACAGGCGGCCGCAGGTGGCGGTGCCGATCACGCCGATCGCCCCCCACATCGCATAGGCCGTGGCCAGATCCATGTAGCGTACGGCCTGGCCCAGCAGGGCGAAGGCGATCCAGACCAGGACGATCGCACCGACGCCCCAGCGCCAACGACGGAAACCTTCCGACTTGGCCACCATCATGTTGGCGGCGACGTCGATCAGCGCCGAGCAGATCACGAAAAACAGGGCCAGGGTATTCATCAGTGCGCCTCCCCGAGGGTGACGCAGACGATGCCGGCCACGGCCAGCATCAGGCCGGCCAGCTGCTGCAGCGACAGGCTCTCGCCGAACACAGTGAGGCCGACCACGGTCAGCAGGGTCAGGCCAAGGCCTTCCCACACCGCGTAGGCCACGCCCACAGCAATGCGGCGCACCGACTGCGCCAGGAAGAAGTAGGACAGCGCCAACGCGCCGGCCATGATCAGGTAGCCGCTCCGGCCGCCGTCGCGGGCGGCATGGGCCATGAACGAGGTGCCGACCACCTCGGCGATGATCGCCACGGTCAGGCAGGCCCAGGCGGCCAGCGCGCCACGGGCGGGAACAGTACGGGACATGTGAAGCTCCTTGCAGGGCGGGGACCGCGCCGCCTCCTCAATGGGTCCACGGCATGCGTGGAGGGTCCGGAACGCCCGCAGACAGGGGCGACGACGGCCAGTATCATCGCCTTTTACGGTGGTATCAAAATAGATCCCATCGACAGGAGCGATGGATCAATGCCCTATTCCCCTGAATCCCTGCAGGCCTTCGTGGAAGCCGCCGCGCTGGGCTCGTTCTCGGCGGCGGCGCGCCGCCTGCGCAAGACCCAGTCAACGGTCAGTACCGCCATTGCCCATCTGGAGGCCGACCTGGGGGTGAGCCTGTTCGACCGCAGCGGGCGCTACCCCCGGTTGACCGAGGCCGGGCGCCAGGTGCTCGGCCATGCCCAGGAAATCCTCGCCGCCGATGCCCGCCTGCAGCAGTTGAGTGTGCGCCTGGCCGCGCCGGTCGAAGCGCGGCTGACCGTGGTGTTCTCCGACGTGTACCAGCTCGATCCGGAGCAGCGCTTGCTGCAGCGCTTTGCCGAAGCATTCCCGGAGATCGAACTGGAATGGCTGGATGCCGAAGGCGATGACGTGCTGGAGCTGGTCGGCAGCGGCCGCGCCGCGCTGGGCCTGCTGCCGCAACAGGAAAGCTATCCGGATGGCCTGATGGCCCGGCCGTTGGCCCATCACAGCGAACTGTCGGTGTACGTGGCGCGCGAGCACCCACTGGCCAGCGCCGGCCGTCGCAGCGCCGCACAGCTGGCGCGGCACCGGCAGGTGCGATTGAGTGCGGAGGTCGATCAATCCCACATCGTCACCGGCCTGGCCTGGACCGCCACCGACTATCTGATGGTGATGGAGATGGCCGAGGACGGCATCGGCTGGGCCGAGCTGCCGCGGGCACTGGTGCAACGTTATGACCGCGGGCGACTGGTGGAACTGACGCTGCCCGGCTGGCCGCGGCGCATCCACAGCGACCTGCTCTGGCGCCGAGACGCGCCGCCGGGACCGGCCGCACTGTGGTGGGCCGACGCGTTGGGGTGATACGCGTTGCCGGCCAGCGGCCGGCACTACCGGTCAACGATGGGCGAGCGCGTAATCCAGCGCCGAGCACACCGCCACCACCTGGGCGTCGTTGCACTGCTGCGGGGTTGCCCGCGGGCTGTCCGGGTAGACCTCGGTGGTGGTGGTGTACTTCGCGCCGGTAATGCCGGCGCACAGGCCCAGCTTCACCAGCGGGTACTCGATAACCCCATGGGCCACCACCGGCGAACCGATGATCTCGCCCTTGTCGTCGGCTGGCGCGATATGGGTGACCTTCTCCACCGCGGCGATCACCGCCTGCTGGAAGGCCGGCTGCGGGTTCTCGCTGTCATCCACCAGGTAGAAGCCATCGGGGATCAGGCCCGGTTCGAACGGCTTGCCGTCACGCGCGGCCAACGCCGGGCGGAACTCGCTCTCGTCGCTGTCGGTGGTCTCGTGCAGGTCGATGTGCAGCGCGAACTGGCCCTTGTACGGCGCGATCAGATCGATCACCGCCGTTGATTCACGCGCCGGGCCGTCGGCGCGGAAGTTGCGGTTCGGGTCGATCGCATCGAAGTTCCAGCGGTTGATGCGCTCGAAGCCCCACGGATTCACGCACGGTGCCACCAGCAGATTGGCCTTGCCGGCGTAGTCGGCGGCGTGCTTTTCGAGGAATTCCAGCGCGCCCATCACGCCGCTGGTCTCATAACCGTGCACGCCACCGGTAACCAGGGCAGCCGGCAGCGCCGGGTTCCAATCGCGGCTGCGCAGGGCGAACAGGGTGTAGGTCTCGCCAGCGTAGTCGAGCTGGCCATAGGCCACCTTGTCGAAGCGCGAGGCCAGCGCCTCGATGCGCGGCAGCACGTCCTCGTCATAGCGACGCAGGCGCTGCTGGCGGCCACGCCACGTCTCCCGTTCCGCCGCTCCCCACGGCTGGCCAGGGGTTCCGACGGGGTAGAAGGCGGCTTGGGACATGGCAGATCTCAGCGAGTCAGGAAGCAATCGCCCACTCTACCACCGGGGGAACAGCGTGAACCGGCGGCGCATTCCATTGGTGAATGGAATCAGCAATAATTCTCATTTACCGCCTTCCACAGCCCGCACCGATGCCCATCCCTGCCCTGCAACCGGCCCGCCTGCCGCTGGCCGCCGCCCTTACCCTGTGCCTGCTCCCGGCCGCCACCGCCTTCGCCCAGGACGGCGCCACCACGCTGGACAGCATCCAGGTCTCGGGCAGCTGGCTGGGCACCGGCCTGCATGACAGCGTGAAGAGCTTCGCCGGCGCGCGCACCGTGGTCGACCGCCAGCGCATCGAGGCCAGCGGCGCGGCCAGCCTCGGCGATGCGATGCGCCGCATCCCCGGCGTGCAGGTCACCGACAACTCCGGCACCGCGGGCAGTTCGGTGTCGCTGAACATCGGCGTGCGCGGCCTCACCGGGCGCTACTCGCCGCGCTCGACCGTACTGTTGGACGGCGTGCCGCTGGCGGTGGCGCCGTATGGCCAGCCACAGCTGTCGTTCGCGCCGACCAGCCTGTCCAACATCGAGTCGATCGACGTGGTGCGCGGCGGCGGCGCGGTGCGCTACGGGCCGCAGAACGTGGGCGGCATCATCAACTTCAGCACCCGCTCCATTCCCACCGAGGCCGGCCTGCACGGCGAAGCCGGCATGCGCTACACCGCCTACGACCATGGCGGCGGTGACAGCACCCAGTACAACGCCTTCCTCGGCGGTACCGGCGACAACGGCCTGGGCGCGGCCCTGCTGTACTCCGGCCAGGATGGTCGCGGCTGGCGCCGGGGCAGCGATGACCGCTTCAATGATCTCGCGCTGAAGTTCGCCTACGCCATCGATGCGCAGCAGGAACTGCGCGCCAAGCTGTCCTACTACGATGTGCGCTCGCTGACCCCGGGCGGCCTGACCCGCACCCAGTACGAGGCCGATCCGTTCCAGAACACCCGCCCCACCGATTTCTGGAAGGGCCACCGCACCGGCGTCGACCTGGGCTACACCAACACGCTGTCGGCCAACAGCGAGTTCGAGGTACTGGCCTATTACAACGAAAGCAGCCGAGCCAGCTCGCTGATCAACGCCGCCAATACCCAGCTGACCGTGCAGCCGCGCGACTACCGCGTGCTCGGCATCGAGCCGCGCTACACCCAGCGCCTGCATTGGGGCAGCACGGTGCATGACATCACCGCCGGCTACCGTTTCCTGCGCGAGCGCGGCAACGACCGCAGCTACACCGTCACCCGCCGTACCGGCGTGGCCGGTAGCACCACCCGTTTCGACAACGCCACCGATGCCCATGCGTTCTACATCGACGACCGCATCGCGATCGGCCAGTGGCGGATCACCCCGGGCGTGCGGATGGAATGGATCGACATGGACCGCCGCCAGGCGGGTGGTGCGGCGACCTTCAGCCGCCGCAACGACAAGGCGCTGCCCTCGCTCAACATCGCCTACCTGCTGACCCCGCAGCTGACCGTGTTCGGCAACTACACCACCTCGTTCGGGCCGGTGCAGAACATCCAGCTCAATTCGCAGACGGCCAACAACCCGCTGAACCCGGAAATCGCCAGGACCACCGAACTGGGTGCACGCTGGCAGGACGGCGCACTGCGCGCGGAAGTGACCGTGTTCAAGATGCGCTTCGACAACCAGATCCTGCAGGTGCCGGGAATCACCCCGCCGACCTTCCAGAACATCGGCGCCACCGACCACAAGGGCGTGGAGAGCGCACTGGAGTACCACTTCGCCGAGGACAGTGCGCTGGCCGGGTTGGAGCTGTACGCCAACTACACCTGGACCAAGGCGATCCAGCAGTCGGGTGACAACCGTGGCCTGGACGTGCCGTTCTACTCGCGCGACACCGACAGCGTCGGCGCCCGCTACGCGCTGGCCGGCTGGACCTTCAATGTCTCCAGCACCCACCAGAGCGGCCAGTTCTCCGATGCCGCCAACACCTGGGAAGAAACCGCCGATGCGCGCGTGGGCCGCGTGCCGGGCGTGCGCCTGTGGAACGCGCAGGTGGCCTGGCAGGTGCCGGGCCTGGGCGACAGCGAGATTGCGCTGGGCGTGAACAACCTGGCCGACACGCGCTGGTACACCCGCAACGTTGATGGCAACGCCGGCCGCATGGTGGCCGCGCCGCGCACGTTCTACGTGCAGGGCCGCTACCGCTTCTGAGGCGGTAGCCACCCGATGCGGTGACGGTGGCGCTCACGGTGGCGGCGTATCATGCCGCCACCATGTCACTGCCTGTTTCGCCATCGCGCCTGCATCTGGCCTTCCAGGGCCTGCGCCTGCGCCTGCGTGGCAGCGACCTGTGGTTCATCGCGCTGGCGTTGCTGGTCGGCTTGATCGCCGGCTACCTGACCCTGCTGCAGTCGGGCATCGCGCGCTGGCTGCAGGGCACGCTGTATGGGCTGGACGACGGTATGCGCCTGAGCTCCCTGCCCTCGCTGACATGGACCGCGCTGCTGGTGCTGCCGCTGGGTGGCCTGCTGGTGGGCCTGGTCAGCCTGGCCGCGACCCGGCTCAAGCGGCCCCTGCTCGATGCGGTGGAAGCCAATGCCCTGCATGGCGGCCGCATGTCGATGCGCGACAACCTGATCGTGCTGACCCAGACCCTGCTGTCCAATGGCTGCGGCGCCTCGGTGGGTCTGGAGGCTTCGTATACGCAGATGGGCGCCGGCAGTGGTTCGCAGCTGGGCCGGGTGATGCGCCTGCGCCGCAATGACGTGCGCATCCTGGTCGGCGCCGGTGCCGCCGGCGCCATCGCCGCCGCCTTCGGTGCGCCACTGGCGGGCGCGTTCTATGCGTTCGAGATCGTCATCGGCGCCTACACCCCGGCCGCACTGGCGCCGGTGGCGGTGGCTGCACTGGCCGGCGCGTTCGTGGCCGACCAGGCTGGCATCGAGGCCTACCTGCTGCCCGCTGCCTCGACCATCGACGTTCGCGCCGCCGACTACGCCATCTACGGCCTGCTCGGCTGCTGCTGCGCGATGGTCGGCATTGCCATCATGCGGCTGATCGCCTCGATCGAGGGCACGGTCAAGCGCAGCCCGCTGCCTGCCTGGGGTCGGCCGGTGGTCGGTGGACTGCTGCTGATACCGCTGGCCCTGGCCAGCCCGCAAGTGCTGTCGTCCGGCCACGGCGCGCTGCATCTGGACCTGACCACGCACCTGCCGCTGATCTGGATCGGCGGCCTGTTGACCCTGAAGTGCCTGGCCTCGGGCATCTCGCTGGGCTTCGGCTTCCGTGGCGGCCTGTTCTTTGCCTCGCTGTTCATGGGCACCCTGGTCGGCGCGCTGTTCGCCGGCCTGCTGGCCATGGCCACCGGCGTGCCGGTGGTCGACGCCACCTCCGCCGCGCTGGCCGGCATGGCGGCGCTGGCCGCAGCCGTGGTCGGCGCGCCGATGACCATGGCCATGCTGGTACTGGAAGGCACCCACGACTTCCTGCTGACCAGCGTGGTGATGAGTGCGGTGCTGGTGTCCAGCACGCTGGTACGGCAGTGGTTTGGTTATTCGTTCTCGACCTGGCGCATGCACCTGCGCGGGGAGACCATCAAGAGTGCCCGCGACGTGGGCTGGGTACAGAACCTCAACGCCGGCCGACTGATGCGCAAGGGCGTGGCGACCGCCCCGTCCGACCTTGACGCCGCCACGTTCCGCCAGCGCTTCCCGCTGGGCTCGGGCAGCCGGGTGATCCTGATCGACAGCGAGGGCCACTACGCCGGCATCGTGCAGATTCCGCGCGTCTACAGCGACGGCGTGAAACCGGAGGCGGCGATTGGCGAGCTGGCCGAGAACCGTGACGTGTCGCTGTCGCCGTCCGCGGACGTGGTCAGCGTGATGCAGCGCTTCGACCAGACCCAGGCCGATGAACTGGCCGTGGTCGGCGCCGACGGCCAGGTGCTGGGCGTAGTGTCCGAAGCCTTCGTACGCAAGCGCTACGCCGAGGAGCTGGACAAGCGCCAGCGCGAACTGATGGGCGAGCGCGTCGACGACACCGACTGACCCCACAAAAAGGGGACGGAGGGGATTAAGTCGCTTCTGGCACTTCCGAAATCCACGCATGGCGTGGATCTACTGTCACCTCGACCGGGTAGACTCCGGCCATGCGCTTCATTGAGACCTTCCAGGCAGGTCCCTTCGCCGACACCGTGGTCAGCCTGCTGGCCGCCTTCGTGCTGGGTACGTTGATCGGTGCCGAGCGCCAGTACCGGCAACGCACCGCCGGCCTGCGCACCAATGTGCTGGTGGCGGTCGGCGCCGCCGCCTTCGTCGACCTCGGCATGCGCATCGCCGGCAGCGCCGAGGCAGTACGGGTGATCTCCTACGTGGTCTCCGGTGTCGGCTTCCTCGGTGCCGGCGTGATCATGAAGGAAGGCATGAACGTGCGTGGCCTGAACACCGCCGCCACCCTGTGGTGCTCTGCAGCGGTCGGCAGCTGCACCGGCGCGGACATGCTGGCCGAGGGCGTGCTGCTGACCGTGCTGATCATCGCCGGCAACACCCTGCTGCGGCCGTTGGTGAATGCCATCAACCGCATTCCGATCAACGAGGCAGCGACCGAAGCCACCTACGAGGTGCGCCTGAGCGTGGATGCCGAAGCCGTGCCGCGGGTGCGCGAGCGCCTGGTCGATGCGCTGGAAGCGGCGCAGTATCCGGTGGGCGATGTGCAGGTGGTCGAGCATGCCGACGCGCCTACCGATGTGATCGCGGTGCTGGTCAGTACGGCCGTGAGTGCCGATGAACTGGACGTGGTGCTGGCACGGATGGAGCAGGTGCCGGGCGTGCTGCATGCCACGTGGGAAGTCAGTACCCGCGATTGATTCAACCGCCCATCCGCTGCTGCGCGCGCAACAGTTTCCGGAACGAACCGCACTTGCGGGCATCCCCCGCCTGCGGGCAGGCCGCTGCGCGCTGCAGGTGCCGCCGCACCCGCTGCAACCGGGTGATCTGCCGCTGCAGCACCTCGGCTTGTGCCAGCAGTGCCTCGCGGTCGAGTGAGATGCACCCCTGCTGTGACGGCAGCGATGCACCGATCTGCTGCAGCGACAGCCCGGCCGCCTGGCCCAGGCCGATCAGCGCCAGCCGTTCCAGCACCTGCGCGTCGTACTGCCGGCGCAGGCCGCGGCGCCCCAGCGCATGCAACAACCCCAGCTGTTCGTAGTAGCGCAGGGTCGAGGCCGGCACGCCACTGCGCTTGACCACCTCGCCGATATCCAGTTCGCGCACGGGCTTGACCTCAAGTGACCTTCAAGCACCAAGCTATGGGCAACTACCCGGCGAGGCAAGGCCATGGCAAGCACATCTCCCATTGATCAGAACGCCCTGTGGAACGGCCCTGGCGGCCAGGCGTGGGTTGCGCAACAGGCTGTTCTTGACGGCCTGTTCCAGCCGATGGCTGACCTGCTGGTCACCGAACTTCCAGAGACCGTTACCGAACTGCTCGACATCGGCTGCGGCACCGGCGCCAGCCTGCTGGCCGCGGCCGCAGCGCGCCCCGCGGCACATTGCACCGGCCTGGACATCTCCGCGCCGATGCTGGCGCTGGCCCATCAGCGCGCCAAGGCGGCAGGACTGGACGCGGACTTCATCGTGGCAGACGCGCAGCGCCATCCGCTGCCGCCCGCGCACTTCGACTGGATCCAGTCGCGGCTGGGCGTCATGTTCTTCGAGGACAGCCAGGCCGCGTTCGCCAACCTGCATCGTGCCACGACACCGGGCGCTGGGCTGCGCTTCATCGCGTGGCGCAGTGCCGGGGAGAATCCGTTCATGACCACCGCCGAGCGCGCCATTGGCGATGAACTGGATCTTCCGCCCCGCGTACCCGGCGCACCGGGACAGTTCGCTTTTGCCGATGGCGAGCGCGTGCAGCGCCTGTTGCAGGCCGCCGGCTGGAATGACGTGGAAGTGGTTGCGGTGGACCTGCCCTGTTCGCTCGCCCGCGAAGACCTGCCGACCTATGTCGGTCACCTGGGACCGTTGGGACTGGCCCTGCGATCGATGCCGGAAGCCCGCGCCGCAGTGCTTCGCGAAAAAGCACTGGCCGCATTCGCGCCGTTCATCGAAGGTGACCGCGTTCGTGTGGATGCCGCCTGTTGGTTGATCCGCGCCCACGCTTGAAAAAAGGGGACGGAGGGGATTAAGTCGCATATGCCCCGGTTGTGCCGGAAACGACTTAATCCCCTCCGTCCCTTTTTTTGCTAGAGGGCCTCGCCGGCGTCGGCCAGGCGCGATTCGATCAGTGCATACCACTGCTGCAGCACGTCGATCAGCATGTCCAGCTCGGCATCGGTGCGCTGTGCGCGGCCACTGCGCAGGCAGGCCTGGGCTTCCTGCAGCTGGGCCAGGAACCCGGCCACGGTATCGGCCTGCAGGATCAGGCCCGGCAGGCGCCGCCCGGGGATGCGCACCACGGCATGGTTGCCGAGCTGGCCATACACGCTGAGCGTAGCTTCCGTCTTCATGGAGAGGGGCAGGAATTGGGCATTCATCGCGTGCACCGTTTGGAAACCTGAGCCGCCGGCAGGCGTGGACGACGGGGGAGACGTTGCCACGCCTGCCGGCGGTCAGGGGGGACTCGGGATGCCGGGGCATCGCCCCGGCGCAGGAAGGTCAATGTGGCTGTGCCATCCCGGCGATCTGCACGCGCCGGTTCGGCGCCAGGCAGGCAATCAGCTCGCGCCGGTTGCGCTGCTCGCACTGCACGATCGGCTCGGCCGCACCGCGTCCTTCGGCACTGATGCTGGCTGCGGGCACGCCCCCCTGCACCAGCGCGTTGCGCACGGCATCGGCGCGGCGCTGCGACAGTGCCTGGTTGTAGCTGGCGCTGCCAATGCGGTCGGTGTAGCCGGTTACCTTGATCGACTGCACCTGCGCGGCCTCGCGTACCTGCGCCAGGATGCCCTGCACCGCCTGCTGGCCTTCGGCGCTGAGTACCGCGCTGTCGAATCCGAACAGCGCGTCGGCCGACAGCCGCAGGGGCTGCTCCGGCAGCGGTGCCGGTGCCAGCGGCGCTGGTGGCCGCGGCGGTTCGAGCACGGCCGCGCACGACTCCGGCTTCCAATAACCGCCCTGCGCGATGCCCTTGCTGTCGAAGCGCACCTGGAACTGGCAGGTGAAGTACTCCGCGCCCTGCGCGGTGCGGAAGTTGAACAGGTAGTTCCACTCGCGCACGCCCCACATGCCTTCATTGAAGTGCGGCGTGCCCAGCAGCGTGTACAGCTGCCGCTTGCTCATGCCCGGCGCGAAGCGGCGCAGGTCGGCGACGTCGGGATAGATACCTTCCTTCAGCGAGGCCTTGGAGGCCTCCGGGAAGTGCACGGCGGTGGCTTCGGCAGGACCGTCGGCGGCCGGCGCATGGCTGCGGCAGGCGGCCAGCAGGCCCATCCCCAGGATCAGGCCCAGCGTGGCGGCACATTGGCCGGCGCGGGCGATGCGATGCTGTTTCATGTCGTTCCCCCTGTAGACGTTTCCGCGATGCCGGGCCGCGGGTGCGGCCCGGCGGCGGGGATCACCACTGGATGCCGGCACCGACGGCCACACCGGCCTCGCCACGGCTGTTGGTCGAACCGCTGAACTTGTAGATCCAGCGGCCGCCTTCGGAGACACCGGAGATACCGACCGCCACGCCCGATTCGCCGTTGTAGCTGCCGGCGGCGATCGAGGCCATGCTGCGGCCCGCCTCGCTCGGCTGCGGCAGCGCTGCGGTGGCCATCGCCGAAGCGATACCGGCCGAAGCGCGATTGTCGGTCTTGCGCAGGTCGCGCTCGAAGCCGCCCATGCGCTCGTCGGTGTAGGCCTTGGACCAGTCCAGGGTCTGCGCCATGCCCGACTTCAACTGGTCCACATTGACCGCGTCGGTACCGGCGGTGCCGGCGGCAACGTTGCGGACCGTGGTCGGGCCGCTGCTGGTGCTGCCCAGGGTGACACTGTTGTAGTTGGTCGCGCCGTTCACCGTGGTGTCGTAGCGGATCGTGCCCTGCTGCGAAGCCTGCAGCTGGCGCACGTTGACCGCATCGGTGGCCTGCGAGCCGTCTGCCACGTTGACCACCTGGCGTTCGGCACCGGCGGCACCGACCGAGACCGTGTTGGCCCGGTTCGCCACCGAGCCCGCACCCAAGGCCACCGAGTTGTCGGCCTGCGCCTGCGAACCATTGCCCAGCGCGGTCGAGTTGGCACCGGCGGCAGTGGAGCCTGCACCACCGGCGGCCGAATTGGCGCCGCTGGCGGACGGGTCGGCCAGGTTGTTGGTGTTGTTGGCGCGGAAGCTGCCGGCCACGTTGGTGATGTTCTGGATCTTCTGGTCGGTGTACTTCTTCGACTCGTCGATGGCGTAGTTCACGCCGTTCTTCAGTTGGCCGACATTGGTCGCGTCGTAGGTGTCCGAGCCATCGGCCACGTGGGTGATCTTGCGTTCGCTGCCACTGCTGCCGACCGAGACCTCACCGGCCGAATTGCTGGCACCAGTCTGCCCGTAGGCGCCGGTGTAGCCGCTCTGTGCACCGACGCTGGCGACCGAACCGGCACCCAGCGCCACGCTGTTGCCGGCACTGCTGCTGGCACCGTTGCCGACCGCCACGCTGTTCGCACCGGCTGCGCTGGCCTGCGGGCCGACCGCCACCGCTTCCGCACCCGCCGCGGTGGCTGCGGCCGCCGTTGAGTTGACCGCCAGGTACGCACTGCCACCACCGCCATTGGTGATGCGCTGGTTGAGGACCTTCAGCGAGCCGTCGACAGCGGTGAAGGCGGCGGTGACGTTGTTGTAGTCGCCGCTGGTGAAGGTGCCATCGGTGGCGATGCTGGAGATGCTGAACGTCGGCGCGGTCCACACGTTGGTGGTGCCGTTGTAGGCGGTGGTGCCGCCGAAGTAGGTGGCGATGGTGCTGTTCGTGCTGAACAGCTGGTCGCCGGTGATGGCATCACTGCTGCCGGCCAGGATGCTGCCGGCGGCGACGTTGGTGATCTTCACCGCGCCGGTGCCGGTACCCGTCAGCGTCACGCTGTTGAGCACGTTGCCACTGCCATCGACGTCGTACTTCACGGCCAGCTTGTCGATCTCGCCGGTCTGGTCGGCAACGTTGGCCAGCGAGTTGCTGACTGCATCGAACGCGGTGCCAACATCGTTGTAGCTGCCCTTGGTCACGGTGCCGTTGGCGGCGACGTTGTTGATCGAGTAGGTCGGTGCGGTCAGTACGCCGTTGGCATCGACCGCGGCACCACCGCCCAGATGGGTGGCTACCGCCTGGTTGGCGGCAAACAGCTGGGCACCATTGATGGCCTCACTGCTGGTGGCACTGACCTGGCCCGGGCCAAGGTTGCGCAGCGTGGTTGCCGTGCCGGTCTGGCCCAGCGTGGCGCTGGCGTAGTTGACACTGCCATCGGCGTTGAGGTCATAGCGCAGCGCGCCCTGTTCCGATGCCTGCAGCTGGCCAACATTGACCGCGTCGGTCGCAGCAGTACCGGCCGCCATGTTGGTGACCTGGCGCTCGGCACCGGCCGCACCGATGGACACGCTGTTGGCACGGTCGGCCAGGCTGCCGGCACCCACCGCGATACTGTTGGCGGCAGTGGCGCGGGCGTTGGTACCGACCGCGATCGAGTCGGCGCCGGTGGCCAGCGCCTCGGTACCGGTCGAGTTCACCCGCAGGTACTTGGTGCCACCGTTGCGGATGTCGGTGATCTGCGTATTGAGGTTGACCAGCGAGCCATCGACTGCGGCGAAGGCATCGGTGGCATTCTCATACAGGCCCTTGGCGATGGCACCGCCAGTGGAGATCGTGCTGATCTCGAACAATGGTGCAGTAAAGATGCCGCTGGCCGGATCGAAAGCCGCACGACCACCGAAGAAACTGGCGATGGCACTGTTGGTAGCCGCCAGCTGGCCGCCGTTGACCGCCTCCAGGCTACCGGCGGTGACCGCGCCGGCGGCAAGATTGCCGATGGTGGTGGTGCCGGTGCCTGCGCCGAGCGTGACCCGGCGATAGTTCGGGTTGCCCGAGCCGTCCAGGTCATAGGTGACCGCTGCGGAGGCCACATCGTCGATCAGACTGATGGCGCCCTTCAGCTGGGCCACGTTGACAGCATCGGTATTGGCGCTGCCCGCGGCAAGGTTGGTGATCTGGCGCTCGCCGCCACCGGCCGTGCCCACCGACACTTCGCCGGCCGAAACCTGGGGTGCGGTGAGGCCGTACGCGCTGTAGCTGGCCTGAGCGCCGCGCAGTGCAGCGGAGCGGTAACCCAGCGCGACCGAGTTGGCCTGGTTCGAAGTGGCTTCGGCACCCAGCAGGGTCTGTCCGTTGGCGGTGCCGACGGCACTGTCACCGACGACGACCGAGTGGCCCATGCGGGCGGCATAGTCGGCCGTCGGCACGCCGGTCGGATTGCTGGGATCGTTGACGCCATCGCCGGGGAAGGCGACATTGGCATCGACCTTCGGCAGTTCATGGCGTGCATTGGCACCGATCACCACTTCCTTGGACCCGTTGGCGAAGGCGCCATCGCCCATCAACACCTGGTAGTCCTGTGCCGCGTTGACCGCCCAGCAGGAAATATCGGCCAGCGCGATGTCCAGGCACTTGGCCGCCCACGCCGGCGAGTCGGTTGGCAGAAGCAGGCCCAGCAGGCCACCGGGATTGCCGTTGTTGATGTTGTAGATGTAACTGTCGGAAGTCACGCCACCGATCAGGGTCAGGTGCGAGCTGCCGCCCGTGGCTGCGCCGCCCAGGCCATTGAGCGTGCTGCCGACCGGCGACAGGTTGACCACCGGCAGGCCCAGCACATTGACCGTCGAATAGGTCTGCATGACGTTGGCGTTGCTGAGCTTGAGATTGCCGTTGCTCAGGTAGCCGTTGCCGCCGAACAGGCTGGTGGTGGTCGGCCCGATCAGCTGGCCGACATTGCCGACCAGGCCACCGGTGCCGATGATCAGGCCAGCATTCGGGTCGGCCGGCGCGGGCGCCTTCGGACTGGTTGGCGGAATCGCCGAGGGTTGGGTCAGGCCGAGGCTGCCCAGCGTGCCTCCCACCAGGCCACCCACGGCGGTGCCCAGGTTGCCGACGGTGCCATTGAGATTGCCGTTGAGCAGGTTGCCCACCGCGCTTCCGACACTGCCCAGCGTGCTGCCCAGCACGCCGCCCAGGTCGCCGGTGGGGCTGCCGGTGGTGCCGTTGAGAATGCCGCCCACGGCGCTGCCGACCTGGCCGACGGTGCCGTTCAGTGCGCCGCCAACTGCACTTCCAACGGTACCGACAGTGCCGTTCAGAGCACCGTCCACTGCGCCGCCGACCTGGCCGACGGTGCCGTTCAGAGCACCACCCACTGCACTGCCGACGGTACCGACAGTACCGTTCAGAGCGCCACCGACTGCACCGACGGTGTTGTTGAGCGTGCCACCCACGGCGCCGCCAACCTGGCCGACGGTGCCGTTCAGTGCGCCGCCCACTGCACTTCCAACGGTACCGACAGTGCCGTTCAGAGCACCGCCAACTGCGCCACCGACTGCGCCAACCGTGTTGTTGAGCGTGCCGCCCACGGCGCTGCCGACCTGGCCAACGGTGCCGTTCAGTGCGCCGCCCACTGCACTTCCAACGGTACCGACAGTGCCGTTCAGAGCACCGTCCACTGCGCCGCCGACTGCGCCTACCGTGTTGTTGAGCGTGCCGCCCACGGCGGTGCCGACCTGGCCGACAGTACCGTTCAGAGCACCGCCAACTGCGTCACCGACTGCGCCCACCGTGTTGTTGAGCGTGCCACCCACTGCGCTGCCAACCGTGCTGACTGTGCCGTTCAGCGCGCCACCCACCGCGCTACCAACTGCACCCGCGGCACTGTGAAGCGTCCCACCGACAGCACCCACCGCACCACCCACCAGGTTGCCGACGCCCAGTGCGCTGTGCTGCGCCGCGACGGTCGCCTGTCCGGCCAGCTTCAGGTTGCGATCGGCCACTACCTCCTGGCCGTCCGGCGCCTGCACGCGCACCTTGCCGGCGACGCCGGCATCGAAGGCGGCGTTGATGGCACGATCATGGGCTTCACCCGGCAGCTCCTCCTTGGCCGGCAGCGTGACTGCCGCCGTCGCCCGGGCCTGGCCCTGCCCTTCGATGTGATGGCCAGCGACCGCCAGATGCGTGTCGGCCTTGCCGTCGACGGTGGCTTTCAGCCCAGGCAGTGATCCGGCGGCTGCACCGCTGAGGCCGGCGGCCGCCCGGGCACCCGTATCGATCGAAGCGACCTGGCGGCCAGCGATGCCGACCTTGGCCTTGGCGCGCGTATCGGCAGCGACGCCCAGCGGCGCCTGGGCGCCGGGCGCAACGTGCGCAGCCAGCGATGCATCCACCTGTGCCGCCCTGGCCGCAGCGTTGCCCACGCCAACATTGGCGCGGACATCAGCCGCCAGCGCCGGCACGGCCACTTGCTTCGGCACGGTGTTCGCCGCCAGCTTCACCTGCACGGTGGCCGGCAACACGTCAGGTACCAGCGGCAGCGACGTGGTATTCAACTGCAGGCCCAGACGAGCATCCGCACTGATTGCGGGGCTGTTCTGCGCCTGCCGCGCGGCGGCAGCCAGGGCCACTTCCGCGTCAACCTTGACCGGCATCGGCTGCGCATACTTTGCCGCGAGTGCTTGCAGGTCACGCAGCGATTGATTGGTTTCCGAGGCCCCAGCGTGACCGCTGGCCAGCGCACACAGCAGTGCCAGCGCCAGGGCCGTGGGCATCAGCAGGAAGCCTCGCGGATCGCGTGCGGCGCTGCCGCCGCTGTCGCCGGTGGCCAGTTCCGAGGCCACAACCAGAGCATTGAGCTGGCGGTTCCATACACGCCGGTAGATGCGGTTCATGAGCATTTCCCCCGTAGGCGAACAACTGGAATGTCAGTGGACTTGCCGCTAGGCAGGTGACTGACATTTCAGCGGTTGCAACGAGGGCGGTGCACTTCAATCCGGCACGGCAATCGCGCATTCCGGCAAATCCACGGCCGGAATCGGCAGCCGGCTATGCATAAGCGGCAACACGATCGGCAAGCGGATACGCAATTCCGGCATAAACACCGCAAAAACCCTTGCCGGGCCTGGATCAGGCCGGTTGGCCGATCTGCGCGGGTGCGCGCATCAGGGTGTCGCGCGGCAGTTCGCCGAATACCTTGCGGTAGTTGTCAGCGAAGCGCGACAGGTCCCACAGCCCGCAGCTCAGGGCGATCGCCTTGACCGAGCGACGGCTGGAGTCTGCCATCGACAGGCTGCGGCAGGCCGCGCACAGGCGCAGCATGGAGAGGTAGCGGTTCGGCGAGGTTCCAAACAGGTCCTCGAACGCATAGCGCAGGCCGCGCTCGCTGACGCCGGCGGCATCGCAGATCTCGTTCATGTAGATGTTGCGACGCAGGTTGAGCCGCATGAAGTTCTCTGCACGCTGCGCGATCAGATAATGCGTGCGCCGCGCACGGGTGCAGCCCGGGCGATCCGCCGCACCGGCGCCCAGCAGGGCCTGCACATGCTCATGCAGCAGGTTCTCGGTTTCATCCGGCTGCAGCCCGGCCCCCTGTCCCAGCTGCAGGTGCAGCTGCTGGTAATGGCGCGCCAGCGGCGTGGCGTCGCTGGCCAGGTTGAACAGCGAAAGTGCCTGGCCAGCAGGTGGCGTGCTGCGCAGGCTCAGTTCGGTCAGCTTGCGCTGGACGCGGGCCACCGGCACCAGCATCAGGGTCATGTGCGTGCCCGGGCTCAGGGTGAACTCACTGATGCCCTCCGGCATGATCGTCAGCGCCATGCCCGGCGTGAGCGGCACGCCGTGGCACCAGCTCATCGTTTCATCGGTGGCGTGCAGGTACCCCAGCATCGCCCAGTCCGGCGGCAGCATGAAGCGGCCACGGCAATGGAAGCCGCAGCTGATGCTGCAGAACAGGGCTTCCTCGTGCACGCGCGAAGCGAACGCCGCCCGTGGCCCGTTGCCATCCAGCAGCAGCAGTTCGACATCACAGACGCGAAGCACGCCGCTCAGCGTGGCCAGGTCTATGGACCGAAGGCCGCTGTCGTCGCTGTCCTCTACCCCACCATCGACCATGACAGTGTTGTCCCCCCGTTGATCCGCCATCCGCTGCGGCCCCCACTGCCTGACAGGGCGCGCAACGATCCAGAATCCATTTCCGTTGCCACGCCGGCAGCGCCGGCGTCGATGCGATCGTACAAATCAATGCAAGAGCTTGAATGCGAGTATGCCCAATAATCGGCAAAGGTAAACCCGCGGCCCGGCATGATGAAAATGGATACACAAGTGAAGAAAATGTCGGAGCGGCTGGCACGGTTTTCGCATGGACCACAAAGCGAATCACATTATCTGCACGACAATGAATCGTTTTGCGTGCGAACGGATTTTCGTCACAGAAACCATCTGAAATTTTCAGGCTTCCGGGGTTTCTGCCGAATTTGCATATAGGTTCCGGTTGCAGCCAACCGCCATTCAGGCAAAGTCGACATTACGGTGATCCGGCCATCTGATCTGGCCGCACCCAGGGGGACAGCATGACCACGCACGCATCACTGGATGCCTCGACCACCGGCCCCGGGCCGTCCGGTCGCGACCGTGCGGCCGATGTCCCGCCTGGAAACGATCACCCTGCTTGAGCACAGCGGGCCAGTCCCGCCGTGCCTCCTCCGCCAGGACGCGCGGAGGCCCACGGACGATCCCGGCGGAGCCGGGCCACCGCCCAACGCAGGTGTACTGCATCCGCAGACAGGTAGAGGGAGACATTGGTCATGAACGCATCGATCCGCAAATTCCTGAAGGAAGAAGACGGCGTCACCGCGCTCGAGTACGGGCTGCTGGCTGCCGTCATCGCTGGCGTCCTGATTGCGGTCGGCAACGACCAGATCAAGGGGTTCTTCGAAACGCTGTTCAAGAACCTCTCCGCACTGGCCACCAAGGCGTCGGGCTCGACGACCTGAGCGGCGACCGCGCGCGGCCGGCAGGGCCGCGACGGCGGGGCCCATGGAACCAGGCGAAGACCGTCCAGTGACGGACGATGGAGTGTGCGATGACAGTGCTGGGATTGTTGGCCATCGGCGTCTGCCTGCGGATCGCGATCAGTGATCTGTATGCCCGTCGGGTGCCCAACACCTGGCTGGTCGCCGCATGCGTGATCGCCACTGCGGTGATCGTGGTCGGCCAGTTCAGTGCGCCGCGCCAGCCGTGGCTGCCCCACCTGGCCGGCGCGGCGATCGGCCTGTTGGCGCTGCTGCCGTTCCATGCCCTGCGCTGGATGGGCGCCGGAGACGTGAAGTTCTTCGCCGTGGTGGGCCTGATGCTGGGCTGGCAGGCGCTGCTGCCGGTCTGGCTGGTAGCGAGCCTCACGGCTGGGTTGCATGCCGTGCTGGTGCTGGCCGGTCGCCGCCTGGGCGTGCTGCTGCCCGGTCACCTGCAGATGCAGGTCAATCGCACCAGCACGCAGTGGCAAGCGCATCCGGTGCTGCGTGACATGCAGGCCGCCCGCCAGGGACGACGTGGCATTCCCTATGCAGCCTACCTGGCACTGGCCGCCATCGGCTGGGTGCTGGCCAGCATCTACGGAGGTGCACCATGAACATCCGCAGCCCACGCCTGCAACGCGGTGTCGCCAGCATCGAGTTCGCCCTGATGCTGATGCTCGGCCTGTTGCCGCTGCTGCTGTTCACCTTCTCCGGGGTGATGATCATGGCGGCGCAACAGACCCTGGCCACCGCCTCGGCCGAAGGCGCGCGCGCCTCGCTGCGCTACGGCACCGCCAGCGAACGACGCACAGCCGCCTGCGTCGCCGCACGCACCTCGATGCAATGGTTGCTGCAGTTTTCCAAGCAGAACGTGGACTGCAGCGCGGGGGGCAGCAACGCCATCGTGGTGTCGGCACAGGCGCCCTGCGCCGGTCTGGCCACGGCCCAGTGCATGACCGTGACGGTCAGCTACGACTACGCCAACCATCCCTTCCTGCCCGGCACCGCCACGCTCTACAAGTGGGTGATGCAGGCCCCCATCCGCAGCGTCGCGGTCGCGCAGCTCGATCTCGGCAGCGGCAATTGATGATCGGTACTTTGGAGACGGTTCCATGCTCAAGTTGACCCGCATCGCTGCCGTCGCCCTGATCGGCCTGGCCGTGCTGCTGGCGCTGATCGCCTTCATGATCGGGCGCAAACCCGCCGCACCTGCAACGGTCGCACCAGTCGCTCACAGCGAGACGCAGGCGATCACCGTGGTCGAAGCCGTGGCACGCCTGCCTGCGGGCGAGCCGATCAGCGCCAACGGCCTGCGCCTGGCCCAGCGCACCTCACCCGTCCCCGGCGCCGCTACCAGCATTGCCGCCGTGACCGGCAAGGTGCCGGTGCAGGACATTGCCGAAGGCAGTGTGATCAACGGCAGCGCGTTGGCTCAGGGCTTCTCGCTGCAGCTGCGGCCGGGCGAGCGTGCACTGGCCGTGCCCGTGGACGAACTGGTCGGTGCCGGCAACCGCATCCTTCCCGGTGATTTCGTCGACGTCTTCCTCAACCTCCGCAACGCCCAGCCCAACATCAACAGCCCTGGCGAAGCCGCGCAGACGCGCCTGCTGCTGTCGCGCCTGCGCGTCCTGAGCTACGGCCAGCAGGACATCGTGCCGGTGGCCACAGAGACTACTTCCGACAGCGAGGCCGACACCCGCAACGACCCGCGCGCTGCCGACATCACCGGAAGTGGCAGCACGCACAGCAGCAATGAAGCGCCGCAACCCGCACGCAGCGCGGTGCTTGCGGTACCGGTGGCCGACGCCAACCGGCTGCTGCTGGGTGCGCAGCAGGGCAAGCTTTTCCTGGCCCTGCGCAATCCCGCCGATACCGGCCTGCCCGACCTGGCGTTGTTCCCGCAATCGCGCGGAGTGATCGACCCGCTGCGTGGGCTCGACGCCGAACAGCAGCTCGCCCTGCAGCGGCCGGAGAACCACGCTTTTGCCGGTATCGACAGCGACGCGCTGGCCGGACGTGGCAGTGCACCGCAACGCGGCACCCCGGATTCACCGGCGCGCGCGCCGGCGCCACGTCGCAGTGCACCGCGCGCGTCGGGGATCGAGATCATCCGCGGCGACAGTTCCGCATCCCGTGCCTCCCTTTGACCTGCATCGAGTGCATCCATGACCGAACGTCGCCGCCGTCCACGCCTCTCCCTCCGCCAGCGCTGGCTGGCCCTGCTGCTGGTGCTGCTGGCGCCGGCAACGAGCGTGGCCGCCGATGACCTGGTGCTGCAGGCGCGCGAGCAGCGTCCCTGGACCCTGCCGGCCGACCTGGAGCGGGTGGCCATTGCCGACCCGGGTGTGGCCGACATCGTGATGCTGCGCGGGCAGCGCCAGGCGCTGCTGGTCGGCAAGATGCCCGGTACCACCACCCTGCTGCTGTGGCACCGCAGACAGGCCGAGCCACAGCGGTTGACGGTACGGGTGCAGAGCGCCGTACAGGGCGCTGCCAGCACCGGCGGTACCGGGCTGGTGTTCACCCAGCAGGACCAGCAGGGCCTCCTGCAGGGAAGCACCGACAGCATGCTCACGCACATGCAGGAACAGCGCACTGCGGCGATGGCGCTGGGCAAGGACGGCATGCTTGCCGATGCGTCCACCATCAACAGTGGGGGCGTGGTCCAGGTCGAGGTCAAGGTGGTCGAGTTCAACAAGACCGCGATGAAGCAGATCGGCATCAACTTCCAGAACCGCAACGGCGGCTTCGCCTATGGCTTCGCGCGACCCGGCACTGGCCTGCCCGGCAATACCGGCCTGCTGCCCGGCATGAAGGAAGGCAACAGCAGCAACGAGGCCGTGTCGCCGATTTCATCGGCGTTCCGGCTGGTGTTCGGCTCGACCAAGGGACTGTGGAACGCCGATGTCGAACTGCTGCAGAGCAATGGCATGGCGCGCGTGCTGGCCGAGCCGACGCTGGTGGCACTGTCCGGCCAGAGCGCCAGCTTCCTGGCCGGTGGCGAGCTGCCGATCCTGGAGCCGCAGGGGCTTGGCACCACCACCATCACCTACAAGCCCTTCGGCATCGGCCTGACCGTGACCCCAACGGTACTGGCGCCGAACCGGATCGCGCTGAAGGTGGCGCCGGAGGCGAGCGACCTGGACTACAGCAACGCGATCGTGCTCAACAACGTGCAGATTCCCTCGATCACCACCCGTCGCGCCGATACTACGGTCGAGCTGGGCGATGGCGAGAGCTTCGTCATCGGTGGCCTGGTCAGCTCCAACATCGTCTCCAACGTCAACAAGATTCCACTGCTGGGCGACCTGCCGATCATTGGTTCGTTCTTCCGCAACTTCGACTACAAGCGCCAGGACAAGGAGCTGGTGATCATCGTCACCCCGCGTCTGGTGCAGCCGCTGGCACGCAATACCGAACTGCCGCTGCCTGGCGAGCGCGAAGCCAAGCCGCATCTTCCCGAATGGGGATCGTGGTTGCTGGGGCCGGTCAGCCAGGACCCGGTGCCCGGCTTCTCGCGCTGACTTCCATGACGCCTGTAGAACCACGCCCATGCCCTACGCCACCGCCCAGCCGCTGCATCCGCAAGGACCGCCGATGAACCTGGTCCTGTACGGCATCGACCGCGAACTGCTGCCCCGGCTGGTCGCCAAGCTGCCGCCGACCACCACCCTGCACTGGCAGGACAGCAGTGCGCCGACGTCGGCGCAGGACCTGCAACGCGGCCCGCAGAGCCTGGTGCTGCTTGACTTCCGGCCCGAGCACGCGGCTGCCTCGAGCGTACTGGCACAGCAGCTGCAGCAGACCCAACCGGACCTGGCGCTGGTCGCGGTCGGCGCCACCAGCGCCGGCCAGGTCGAAGGCGTGGTGATCGCGCTGCGCGCCGGCCTGCGCGATGTGCTGGACCTGGACAGTGACAACGCCGGCATCGAGGCGGCCCTGCGGCGCGCACTGTCACCGCGCCCGGCCGCGGTGGCGCAGCATGCGCACAAGGCGCGCCTGATCGTGCTGCTGGGCGTGCGCGCAGGCGTCGGCACCAGTACCCTGGCCGCACATCTTTCGGTGCTGGCGCAACAGACGCGGGCCCTCGCCCAGGGCGATGCAGTGCAGCAGGACGGCCTGCTGATGGAACTGGCGCAGCCCGCCGGTGACCTTGCGCTGTACCTCAATCTCGACAGCCGCTTCCACTACGAGGATGCGCTGCGCAACGCCAGCCGCATCGACGCCACCCTTGCACGCACCGCGATGGCGCGCCATGACTCCGGGCTGGTGCTGCTGGACCGTGCCGGCGGCAGTGATGCCGTGCCCCCGTCCGACCCTGGCGCGCTGCTGCAGCGCCTGCGCGGGGTGTTCGCCAGCGTGCTGTGTGATGCCGGCGGCTGCCCGCTGCGGCAGCTGCCGCCGCTGTTGCTGGACCAGGCAGACGAGATCTGGCTGGTCACCGATGCGTCGATCGCCACGCTGATCTCGCTGGACCAGGCACTGAAGCATCTTGCAGGCCAGCGCGAGCGCGAGAAGCGCCTGCAACTGGTGATCAACCGCCACGACGACAGCAGCGGCATGAGCCCGGAACAGATCGCACGCCGCTTCGAACTGCCGTTGCTGGCGACATTGCCTGAACGACCGCGTGTGCGCCTTGCCGCCAGCCAGGGCCGCCTGCTGCTGCAGGATGCGCCGCGCGATCCCTACCTGCGTGCCCTCGCCCCGCTCGTGTCACGGCTGGACCCGGCTGCCTGCCCGGTCCAGCCGCATGGCCTGCGGGAAAGACTCTCCCTTGCCCTGGGTGGATCGCAATGGAAGACAAGGTAACCCCGTTCCCGCATGCCGTTGCCCGCCCGCTGCTGCACGAAAGCCCAGGCCACCTGCCGTTCGCACAGACCGAGCAGTACCAGAAGGTGCTGTCGGCCGCGCATGAGCACCTGCTCAACAGCATCGAGGACGAGCGCATCGACATCGATTCCTGGGCCCCGGACACCATCGCCCGCTGGGTGCAGGTACAGACCGTGGGCTTCATCCAGGAATGGCGCATCCCGATCAACGAAGAAGAGATGCAGGTGGTTGCCGAGGGCCTGGTCAAGGAGCTGACCGGTTTCGGCCCGCTGGACGACCTGCTCCACGACCCCTCCATCGAAGACATCCTGATCAACGGTTTCAAGGACGTGCACGTTTCGCAGGGTGGCCAGCTCCGGCGTGCCACCCAGCGCTTCACCGATGACACCCACCTGCTGCGCATCCTGCGCCGCATCCTCGCGCCGCTTGGCCGCCGGCTGGATGATTCCAATCCGATGGTCGATGCGCGCCTGCCCAACGGCGGCCGCCTCAACGCGATCATCTCGCCACTGGCGGTGGACGGGCCGATGGTGTCCATCCGCAAGTTCCGCAAGGACCCGTTCACCCCCGACGAGCTGCTTGCCAAGGGCACCTTCGACGCACCGATGCAGGCCCTGCTGAAGGCGATGGTGCTGGGCCGCTGCAACATCCTGGTCTCCGGCGGCACCAGTTCCGGCAAGACCTCGCTGCTGAATGCGCTGGCCAGCTACGTGCCACCCAGCGAGCGCGTCATCACCGTGGAGGACACCGCCGAGCTTTCGCTGAACCATCCGCACGTGGTGCGCCTGGAAAGCCGCATCGGCGGCGCCGAGGGCCAGGGCGCGGTCAGCATCCGCGACCTGGTGCGCAACAGTCTGCGCATGCGCCCGGACCGCATCGTGGTCGGCGAAGTGCGAGGCGCTGAAGTGCTGGAAATGCTGCAGGCGATGAATACCGGCCATGACGGATCGATGGCCACCATCCACGCCAACACGCCACGCGACTGCCTGTACCGCATCGAGATGCTGGCAGGCTTTGCCGGCTTCCAGGGCAGCGAGGACAGCCTGCGCCGGCAGATTGCCAGCGCCATCGACTTCATCGTGCAGATCTCGCGGCTGGGCAGCGGGCGCCGGGTGCTGGTCTCGATCACCGAGATCACCGGGGTCAGCGACAACCTGATCACCACCCAGGAAATGTTCCGCCACGAGGTGCAGATCGACGCCACCGGCCGCGAGACCGACCGCTGGATCGGCCTGGGCTTCCATCCGCACTCGCACAAGCTGGAGCCGTTCCGCCAGCAATTGCGTGAATCGCTCTACGGGGACTTCTGAGCATGGGCACCGGCCTGCTGCTGGGCGTGTTGAGCATCATCTCGGTGCTGCTGGCGCTGGCCGTCTGGCTATGGGGCACCGCCGCCAGCCGTGAGCAGCGCCAGGCCTCGCTGCAGCATGCCGAGCAACAGCTGGCGCGCGGCAGCGCGGCCGGCGCGGTACCGGCCGGGCCTGCCGTTGCGGCGGCCAACGATTCGACCCGCCCGGCCAGCACCGGAACCCGTGTACTGCCGTGGGACGGTGTCCTGCAGCGCGCCGGCCTTCGGCCGGGCTGGAAGCTGCCACTGATGCTGCTGGTGCCGGGACTGATGCTTGCGGTCGTGGCGGCGATGCGGCTGGGCACGGCCTGGATGTTTCCGCTGACCCTGCTGCTGTACCTGCTGGGCTGCTGGCTGTGGGTGATGCGCCGGATCACGAAGCTGCGCGCGCAGCTGCTGCACCAGATGCCGGACTTTCTCGACAACCTGGTCCGCCTCACCGCGCTGGGCAACAGCCTGCAGGCCGCGTTCCAGGTGTCTTCGATGCAGACCAGCGCGCCACTGCGCGGCCTGCTCGACACCACGGCGCGCTATGCGCGCAGCGGCATGGACCTGGATCGTGCATTGACCCTGGCCGCGCAGCCGTACCGGATGGACGTACTGAAGGTGCTGGCAGTGGTGATCGGCGTGAGCGTGCGCATCGGTGGCCGCGCCGACCAGATCCTGCAACGCATGGGCGATTTCATGCGCGATCTGGAACAGGCCCAGCAGGAACTGGCGGCCACCACCTCGGAAACACGGATGTCGGCCTGGGTACTGGGGCTGCTGCCGCCCGCCAGTGCGGTGCTGATGGCGATCTCCAGCCCGGCGTTTTTCCAGCCGGTGCTGCACGACCCGCTCGGTCACAGGATCCTGTTGATCGCGCTGGGCCTGGAACTGCTAGGGGCGTTCCTGCTGTACCGCCTGGCCAAATCGCTATGACCGCCCACAGCCGCCCCGGAGGTGCCCGATGAGCGCCAGCGCCTGGTTCGCCCTTTCGCTGCTGGTGCTGGCGGCCGGCGTCGCCCTGCTCGGTATCGCCGGCTGGGTGCGCAGCCATCGCGAGCACCGCACCTCAGCCACACTGAAAACCGCGCTGCAGCCGCGTGAGGAAGGCCGCGACACCGAGGCCACGCGCCGCGACTCGCTGGGCTGGATCGAGCGCTTCGGGCGCTCGCTCAGTGGCGGCCGCCTGGAGGCTGCGCTGCTTGCCAACGAAGACAAGCTGCTGTTGGACCTGGCTGGCTGGAACACGCGCCGTGGCACCGCGATCTATCTCGGCCTGCGCCTGCTGCTTGCCCTGTTGGTGCTGGCGCTGGCGCTGGCGTTCAGCAGCGCGCACGGGCTTGCCAAGGTGATGGTGGTGATCGGTGCGCTGGCGGCCGGGCTGCTGCTGCCCAAGTTCGTGCTGTCGTCGTGGGTCAGGCGCCGCCGCCGCGCGGTCGAGAACGAGCTGCCCCTGCTGATCGACCTGCTGCGCCTGCTGCAGGGCGTGGGCTTCAGCATGGACCAGAGCCTGCAGACCCTGGGTGACAAGCTGCGCGATGCATTGCCGGTACTCGGCGGCGAACTGCAGGAAGCCAATGTGGCCTATACCCATGGCCGCACGCGCGCGCAGTCGTTGCGGCGTCTGAGCGAGGTCTACGCCGATGATGACCTGGCCAGCCTGATGCAGTTGATCCTGCAGGTGCATGCGCACGGCGGCGCAGTGCAGGAGCCGTTGCGCCAGTTCAGCCTCCGCCTGCGCGAACAGCGCCGCAACGCGTTGAAGGAAAAGGTCGGCAAGCTCTCGGTGAAGATGACCGTGGTGATGATGCTGACCCTGTTGCCGGCACTGATGCTGGTGCTTGCCGGCCCGGCGCTGGTCGCGCTGGCCACCACCCTGTCCAAGATGGGATCTCCCTGATGCCTGCCCTGCGCACCTCCTGCCTGCTGCTTGCCGTCGCCCTCGCCGCCCTGGCCAGTGGCTGCGCCTCGACCACACCGAAATATGTGCGGGCGCCCAGCCTTGCGCCGCCGGAACCCGATCCGCAGGACAGCCGCAACGCCTATCTGGAGCTGATCGAACGCATGCAGCAGCAGGGCGCCTGGTATGCCTCGCTGGCCCACGTGGAGGCCTTCCGCCAGCGCTATGGTGATCGCCCTGCCCTGCGCCTGCTGCAGGCCGACGCACTGCGCGAGACCGGCCAGGCCGACGCGGCGATCGCGCTGTATCGCGAGCTGTCCAGCGGGCCGCAGGCCGCGGCGGCCGCCCACGGCCTGGGCCTGATCGCTGCACGCCGCGACGACGACGCCGGAAGCGAACAGGCGCTGGCGCGCGCCACGCAGCTGCAGCCCTTGAACACCGACTACCTGGGTGACCTGGGCTATGCACGGCTGCGTGCCGGCCAGTTCGATCAGGCCCGCGAGCCGCTGGCCAAGGCCCTGGAACTTTCACCGGGCAACGCCAAGGCAACGGCCAACCTTGCACTCTGGGCGGTACTGCGCGGCGACCAGGCGACGGCGGAGCGGCTATCGGCACAGGCCAGCCTCAACGAGGAAACGCGCCGAAGCATCCAGCAGCAGGCCCAGCAGATCCGCACGCGCCTGCAGCAACGACAGGCCGCTGCCGCAGCCAACGCAGCCACATCTGCACACACGGCCAGCGTCGAGAGTGGCGCTCGTGCATCGGGCGGCGCACGGCTGGCGGGCGAACCCCGCCCCGACCCGCGCGTCCAACGCGATCCGCAGCGCCTGCCACCCTCGATGCTGGAACGCTTCAGCGCCACCGACCACCCGACCGGAAGCACACCATGACCACGATGCGCCAGATCCGACGCCTGTTGCCCGTGCTGTGCTGCCTGCTTGTTGCCGGTGCCGTGCAGGCGCAGCAACAGCCATTGACCGGACAGATGCTCGGTGGCCCCTCGCTGTCGGCACCGGCCACGGCGCCGATGCAGGCCGAGCCGCTTCCCAGCCTGGACATCGCCGCTCCCTCCGCATCCGCCGGGGGGGCCACGGCGCAAGCGACGACCATCGCAAACGACGTCGCACCAGCATCGCCCGCGGCACCGCGCGCGCGCCTGCCCAGCGGCGAGGCGACCCGCAACCTGTTCCGCCTGCAGGCCTCCGGGCAGCAGGCCGGCCAACGGCTGCCGATCCTGGGTGACCAGGCCACGCTGAGCTATGCGCGTTACCTGAAGAGCTTTGAACACGAGATCCCGGACTTCTTTGAGACCGATGTCTCCCGGTCCAAGGACGCCTCCTCCTCCGGACGCTGAGGTCGGCCATGAAACGCCCACGCCAGTTCAGTTTCAGCCGCGCACGCGGCGGCATGTCGGTCACGATGATGCTGGTCATGCTGGCGCTGGTGGCCATGCTGGGCCTGATCGAGATCGGCTATCTGTTCTGGGCCAAGCGTGATGCGCAGAAGGTGGCCGACCTTGCCGCACTGGCCGGCGCACAGCGGCTGGAGCTGTGCAGCCCGGACAACAGCGACAACAACGCGGCCCGGCAGAATGCGGTGGTCCAGAACGGGTTCGCAGGCACCCTGCAGATCCGCTGCGGCAACTGGAGCGCCAGCCGTGGCACCGGCACCCGCTTCGTCACCAGCGTCGATGCCAGCAATCCCCGCAATGCGGTTCAGGTGATCGCCGAGCGCAGCGTGCTGCCCTTCTTCGGTCAGACTTCCAGCCTGCCCACCGTGAGGGTGCAGGCCGTGGCGCGCCGTGCCGAACCCACCGCGGTGTTTGCGGTCGGCTCGCAGCTGCTGCGGACCAATGGCGATTCAGTGCTGCTGTCCACCCTGCGCCTGGTTGGCCTGGACGTCACCAATGCCACGGTGCTGTCCTATGACGGCCTGGCACAGGCCAACGTGACTCCGTCCGGCCTGCTGAAAGCGCTCAACATACCGGTAAGCGCCAACCTCAGCGTGGCCGACTTCAATCGCCTGCTGTCGGTCAACAAGATTTCGCTGGCACAGCTGGTCGATGCTACCGCCACCGTGGTCGGCCGTGACTCCGCAGTGGGGGTGCAGCTGCGCGCCCTGTCCGATCTGGTTGCCACCCAGCTGGACATCAACAAGCTCAACATCGTGCTTGGCAGCCAGTCCGGCGGCGGTGGCCTGTTTGCCGAAGTTGTCTCGCCCGACGGCACGGTCGGCAGCGCACTGGAGTCACAGATCAACGTGCTCAACCTGATCAACACCGCGATCTCCATCGCCAACGATGGCAACGGCGTGGCGGTCAAGGGACTGGACCTGCTGGGCATCAGGATCCAGGCCGGCGTGGTCGAGCCGCCATCGATCGCCATCGGCGGCGTCGGCAGCCGTGCCTACAACGCGCAGGTGCGGCTGATGGCGGACGTGGACAGCAACAACCTGTTCGCGCTGGGGCCGCTGCTGAACCTGCTTGGCACGCGCCTGCACCTGCCGTTGCACGTCGACGTGGCCAACGGTATGGGCACCTTGACCGGCATCCAGTGCGGCGGCAGTCCACCCAAGGCCACGATCCAGGTGGACTCGTCGGGGCTGCGCGCCTGCGTCGGCAATGTCGACCCCGCACAGCGCTTCTCCAAGGCCAATGTCTGCGATGCCACGCTGCAGGACGAACAGCTGCTGAAGCTGCTGGGCCAACCATTGATCAACGACAGGATTACCCTGCCCGCCCTGACCAGCACGCAGACCCTGACCCTGGCCGCCGGTGAGACCGGCTCGACCCGGTTCAACCCGCTCGCGATCGGTGACGCAGTGTCGAGCCTGGTCAACGAACTGCTACGGGTGCTGTCGGGCATGCTCAATTCGCCCAAGCAGGGCATGAACGCCAACGACACCGCCAAGGCCCTGGCCGATCGCTATCTGCAGGCGGCGTTTCCCACGGGTGGGCGCTACGACATCGACAAGCTCATTCCACTGCTGCGCGACGGCGATCCCGGCAAGCAGCTGGCTCCGCTGAACAGCTGGACCGTGCCGGGTGGGCTGCCATATGCGTGCGGGCTGCTCAACCTGACCACCTGCCACAAGGACGGGCCGGTCTGGGATGCGCTGAAGGTTACGGTCACCGGCCAGGGACTGGGCGTGCTCGATGGCCTGCTTGGCTCGCTGGTCGGCGGCCTGCTGATCAACCGCTGCGACAGCCTGCTCGGCAACCTGATCGATTACAACGGCTGCGTGCGCAACAATCTGGCGTCGTACATCCAGACCGCACCGGCCGGCTTTCTCGATGGTGCGGGGGGAACGGGTGTCACCAACCCCGATGGCAGCGTCAGCTGCAGCGGCCTGCTGTGCACCGTGCTGAAGCCGATCCTGGCCGCACTGCGGCCGGTGCTAAACAGTGTCGGCACCCTGCTGACCAACCTGCTGGCCAGCGTGCTGGGCCTTGAACTGGGCCGGACCGACGTCAATGTGCAGTCGATCCAGTGCAGCACCGCACAACTGGTCTACTGACCGGTGACGGGCGCCCTTGGCGGCGCCCACACCCATGCTAGACTCCCGGCGGGGAACCACCTTCATATCAACCCACACTCATCCGTGGATGGTCTAGACATGCGAGAAACTTCAGGGGGCGCGGTCTTTGCCCGGCACGCGCGCAGCGCGGCAGTGCTGGCCGTGGTCATGATGCTGGTGGCACCGGCAGCGATGGCAGCACGTGGCGACCGTGAGGCGGCAGCCGAACCGGCGCGCAGCGCGCCGGTGGTGCGCAATACCGTGGACGAACTCAAGCAGTTGATGGACTCGCGCCAGCTGACCGAGCTGCGCACCACCTACAACGGCAACTACGGCGCCAGCCTGCTGTTCAATGCCAACACCCTGACCTACTACGTCGCCCTGTTCCAGGAGAAGAACTTCTGGCGGGTGATCAAGACCGATGCGGTGGACAACGCCGAGCGCGTCTACCGCACCTTCGCGCAGCAGTCCGAACAGCTGGCCCAGGTCTACATCGACACCACCCGCCTTGAAGCCGGCAAGCGCTACACCGAGCGCTTGGTGGCCTACAACGAAGAACGCCTGCGCACCCTGCAGCAGGAAATGGAACAGCAGCAGGCGCAGTCGGCACAGGTCAGCGCGGCCCTGCAGCAGGCCCAGCAGCAGGCCGTGAGCCTCAGCACCGACGTGCAGAGCACCAACAGCCAGCTGGACGCCCTGCAGCGCCGCATCCAGATCCTGCAGGCCGAACAGGGCAACCCGGAATTGAGCCTGCCCAAGCCGGACAGTGTGCCCGCACCGGCCGCCGCAAGCGACGGTCGCTGAGAGCTGCACTCACGGTACTCACGCGACGGCGCCCTATGGCGCCGTTGTCGTTTTCGGCACTTCAGCGTCCCGCATCACTGGCAGGCGTCGTAGACCGCGTCATCCAGCTGCCGGCGCTGCACGAAATCCAAGCGCCGACGCTTGAGCAACGCCTTCTCACGATCACGCCGGGCACGCTCGCAGGCTGCCGCATCCGTGCTGATCGTGATCAGCGCACCGTGCGCCCGCGCCGCACGCCGTGGCCGCGGCGTTGGCTTCGGTGTCGAGGCCGCTGGCGCCACAGCGCCGCGGGACAATGACTGCTCCGCGGGCACGTCCCAGCGCCATGCGGCACGCCCCTGGCAGGGTGTCTGCTGGTAGACCGGGTGCGGTCCATCCACGCACTTGTAGACATGGGTCTGTGCCGGCGCTGCCATGGGCAGCAGCAGGCACAGCATCAGCGACCATCGCATGGCGGGCATCCGTGCGTTCCTGTGGCGGGCTGCGCTCATCCTCGGCATACGGCTCCCGTCCTGCCAGAGCGATACGCGTCACATCCGATGCAATCCAGCACAGCCGTGCAAGTCGGTCGCCTGCGCCTGCGCTGTACTGCCGAAGGCACCGGCATCCTGCCGAAGCCTTCCCTCCCTTCCGCCAAGGAACCTGCAATGAGCAACTTCGTCACCGTCGCCGATGGCGCCCGCATCTTCTACAAGGATTGGGGCACCGGCCAGCCGATCGTGTTCGCCCACGGTTGGCCGCTGTCTTCCGATGCCTGGGATCCGCAGATGCTGTTCATGGGCCAGAACGGCTTCCGCGTGGTCGCCCACGATCGCCGCAGCCACGGACGCTCCAGCCAGACCTGGAACGGCAACAACATGGACACCTATGCCGATGACCTGGCCGCGGTGATCGAAGCGCTGGACCTGAAGGACGCGATCCTGGTCGGCCATTCCACCGGCGGCGGTGAAGTGGCCCATTACATCGGCCGCCACGGCAGCGCGCGCGTGGCCAAGGTGGTGCTGGTCGGCGCCGTGCCGCCGCTGATGCTGAAGACCGCTGGCAACCCCGCCGGCACCCCGCTGGAGGTCTTCGACGGCATCCGCAAGGGTACCGGCGGCGACCGTTCGCAGTTCTTCAAGGACCTGACCACCCCGTTCTTCGGCGCCAACCGGGATGGCAACAACGTCACCCAGGGCATGCGCGATGCGTTCTGGCTGCAGGGCATGCTCGGTGGCGTCAAGGGCCAGTACGACTGCGTGCACGAATTCTCGGAAGTGGACTACACCGAGGACCTGAAGAAGATCGACGTGCCGGCGCTGGTCGTGCACGGCGATGACGACCAGATCGTGCCGTTCGATGCCTCGGCCAAGCTGTCCTCGCAGATCATCAAGGATGCCGAACTGAAGGTGTACGCCGGTGCGCCGCATGGCCTGACCATCACCCACGCCGACGAGTTCAACGCCGACCTGCTGGCGTTCGCACGCAAGTGAGGTATCGCGGCGGCGCTACCCAGCGCCGCCGCAAAAAAGGGACGGAGGGGATTAAGTCGTTTGTGCATAAAC
>NZ_KV791313.1:0-1008 GCF_001807895.1 Stenotrophomonas sp. HMSC10F07 | reverse complement strand
TCCCGGCTGCGGCCGGTGACGATCCGATAGCCCTTTACCACTTTTCCACAGCGCAGTAGAAGAACAATTGCCCACTAAAGAAGGTGCACGAGTCGCAATGCAACCTTGATGAAGTCGTTCTCGCTCAACTTCTCGCCGAGCGGCTTCTTCAGCCGCGCGTTCTACCCCAGGCTCTTGAGCAGCTTGGCTCAGGTACGCTCATACCATCAAAGATGTCACGGCAGTCATGAGACTAGAACGACTCAAAGATCGGCTCAGAACAATCTGTATAAAGAACTTTGCACTGGCCGCCACCGATGTCCGCGCAATGGGACAGGACTCGATTTGCAGCCTCCTCCTTGGAGCCTGCAACCGAATAGGAGACACGGCCCTTACTCCCCCTCTCGGGATCAGCATATGCAACACACTGGTTCTTGTAGGTAGTTCCGACTTTGCAATCTCTAGCGCCATGGCTTGCGCAACGGGAAAGCGCCTCGGACGCAGCTTCCTGCTTTGAACGCCTTCCAACCGAAGCCCCCATATCACCTGTACTTACTGCGGTTGCAATAGCTCCCCAGGTTTTGATCCAGCGGCCAGTCGCGACCGGACCACTCGACCCTGCATCGCCTCCACTAGAGCCCGGTATTGGCGCACATCCACCAACCCCTTGGCCGCCAATTGGATATTGTCCGGGCGGGCAGCGCCCCTCCGCTTGAGCATCTTCTGTCACAAGCAAGAACAAAGCAGAGCAAATCCAAAAGAGGGAGATCACAATGCGCTTCACGTTAACTCTCCAAATACGCCTGAATCACTATCTACCAGGATGAGCAGCTCGCTGGCCAGTTTCCGCTATCTTTGTCGCATCCGACTGCGGCAATGTCATGCGGCTTGTTGACTGACTACTGTAGTCACCGGAGTCGACAGTTCGTCCCTTCTCTGGCGTCGCTGGCGTGTAATAGCTACCCGGCGGCTGCCCATTCGGCCCCGGCGCCTGAGCCACCGGGCTGCCACCTATCTGCGAATATGCCA
>NZ_KV791312.1:0-3427 GCF_001807895.1 Stenotrophomonas sp. HMSC10F07 | reverse complement strand
TAAACCCTGGCGATGACCTACTCTCGCATGGCTTGAGCCACACTACCATCGGCGCAGCTGCGTTTCACTTCCGAGTTCGGGATGGGATCGGGTGGTTCCACAGCGCTAATTTCACCAGGGAGGCTTTTGGAGAGTCGCACTCGTCCCGGGGGACAAGGCGCCAGCCTCGCATAGTTCTTGTGACGTAGCGTGCACTTGGATGCTCTTACGACGTTGTCGTAAAGCCAAGGCAACTTGAGGTTATATGGTCAAGCCGCACGGATCATTAGTATCAGTTAGCTCAATACATTGCTGTACTTACACACCTGACCTATCAACCACGTAGTCTACATGGTTCCTTCAGGGGGCTTGTGCCCCGGGAGATCTCATCTTGAGGCGCGCTTCCCGCTTAGATGCTTTCAGCGGTTATCGCTTCCGAACATAGCTACCCGGCAATGCCACTGGCGTGACAACCGGAACACCAGAGGTTCGTCCACTCCGGTCCTCTCGTACTAGGAGCAGCCCCTCTCAAATCTCCAACGCCCATGGCAGATAGGGACCGAACTGTCTCACGACGTTCTGAACCCAGCTCGCGTACCACTTTAAATGGCGAACAGCCATACCCTTGGGACCGACTACAGCCCCAGGATGTGATGAGCCGACATCGAGGTGCCAAACACCGCCGTCGATATGAACTCTTGGGCGGTATCAGCCTGTTATCCCCGGAGTACCTTTTATCCGTTGAGCGATGGCCCTTCCATACAGAACCACCGGATCACTAAGTCCTAGTTTCCTACCTGCTTGATCCGTCGATCTTGCAGTCAAGCACGCTTATGCCTTTGCACACAGTGCGCGATGTCCGACCGCGCTGAGCGTACCTTCGAGCTCCTCCGTTACTCTTTAGGAGGAGACCGCCCCAGTCAAACTACCCACCATACACGGTCCCCGACCCAGATAATGGGCCCAGGTTAGAACGTCAAGCACGACAGGGTGGTATTTCAAGGATGGCTCCACCACAGCTAGCGCCATGGTTTCATAGCCTCCCACCTATCCTACACAGACGAACTCAACGTTCAGTGTAAAGCTATAGTAAAGGTTCACGGGGTCTTTCCGTCTTGCCACGGGAACGCTGCATCTTCACAGCGATTTCAATTTCACTGAGTCTCGGGTGGAGACAGCGCCGCTGTCGTTACGCCATTCGTGCAGGTCGGAACTTACCCGACAAGGAATTTCGCTACCTTAGGACCGTTATAGTTACGGCCGCCGTTTACTGGGGCTTCGATCAAGAGCTTCGCCTTGCGGCTGACCCCATCAATTAACCTTCCAGCACCGGGCAGGCGTCACACCCTATACGTCCACTTTCGTGTTTGCAGAGTGCTGTGTTTTTGATAAACAGTCGCAGCGGCCTGGTTACTGCGACCCTCTTCAGCTATAGCTCGCACGAGCCACCAAAAAGGGTGCACCTTCTCCCGAAGTTACGGTGCCATGTTGCCTAGTTCCTTCACCCGAGTTCTCTCAAGCGCCTGAGAATTCTCATCCTACCCACCTGTGTCGGTTTACGGTACGGTCTGCGTAAGCTGAAGCTTAGGAGCTTTTCCTGGAAGCGTGGTATCAGTGACTTTGCCATAAAGGCTCGTCTCGGTGCTCGGTCTTAGAGGATCCCGGATTTGCCAAAGATCCAAACCTACCGCCTTTCCCCAGGACAACCAACGCCTGGTACACCTAACCTTCTCCGTCCCTCCATCGCACTTACGCGAGGTGCAGGAATATTAACCTGCTTCCCATCGACTACGACTTTCGTCCTCGCCTTAGGGGCCGACTCACCCTGCGCCGATTAACGTTGCGCAAGGAAACCTTGGGCTTTCGGCGTGCGGGTTTTTCACCCGCATTATCGTTACTCATGTCAGCATTCGCACTTCCGATACCTCCAGCAGACTTCTCAATCCACCTTCAACGGCTTACGGAACGCTCCTCTACCGCGCATAACAAAGTTATGCACCCCAAGCTTCGGTTCTGTGCTTAGCCCCGTTAAATCTTCCCCGCAGACCGACTCGACCAGTGAGCTATTACGCTTTCTTTAAAGGGTGGCTGCTTCTAAGCCAACCTCCTGGCTGTCTGTGCCTTTCCACATGGTTTTCCACTTAGCACAAAATTTGGGACCTTAGCTGTGGGTCTGGGTTGTTTCCCTTTTCACGACGGACGTTAGCACCCGCCGTGTGTCTCCCATACAGTCCGTCTCGGTATTCGGAGTTTGCAATGGTTTGGTAAGTCGCGATGACCCCCTAGCCATAACAGTGCTCTACCCCCGAGAGGATACATATGAGGCGCTACCTAAATAGCTTTCGAGGAGAACCAGCTATCTCCGGGTTCGATTAGCTTTTCACTCCTAATCACACCTCATCCCCTACCTTTGCAACGGGAGTGGGTTCGGGCCTCCAGTGCGTGTTACCGCACCTTCACCCTGGGCATGACTAGATCACCCGGTTTCGGGTCTACTGCCCGCGACTATGCGCCCTTATCAGACTCGGTTTCCCTTCGCCTCCCCTATACGGTTAAGCTTGCCACGAACAGTAAGTCGCTGACCCATTATACAAAAGGTACGCAGTCACTCCTTGCGGAGCTCCTACTGCTTGTACGCACACGGTTTCAGGTTCTATTTCACTCCCCTCTCCGGGGTTCTTTTCGCCTTTCCCTCACGGTACTGGTTCACTATCGGTCGGTCAGTAGTATTTAGCCTTGGAGGATGGTCCCCCCATGTTCAGACAGGGTTTCACGTGCCCCGCCCTACTCGTCTTCACTGAAATGGCCCTTTCAGATACAGGGCTATCACCTTCTATGGCCACTCTTTCCAGAGTGTTTTCCTAGAACCAAATCAGCTTAAGGGCTAGTCCGCGTTCGCTCGTCGCTACTTACGGAATCTCGGTTGATTTCTTTTCCTCTGGTTACTTAGATATTTCAGTTCACCAGGTTCGCTTCCAGCAGCTATGTATTCACTGCAGGATACCCGCAAGCGGGTGGGTTTCCCCATTCGGACATTACCGGATCAAAGCTTGTTGCCAGCTCCCCGATACTTTTCGCAGGCTGCCACGTCCTTCATCGCCTCTGACCGCCAAGGCATCCACCGTGTGCGCTTATTCGCTTGACCATATAACCGCAAGTTGCCTTGGGTTACACATGACCCGGGGGTACAAAGCCCGGATACGAATATAACGACTCAATCAATAAAGAGACTTGCGTCTCTCGCCTTAGCCTCACGACACGTCTGATAGAACATCTCAAACGCTCGCTACGTCACAAGTTTTAAAAGAACACGTACCAGCCACAGTGCTGATGCGTATAAAGATCGAATGTATGCGTCATTCAGAGAATGGTGGGTCTGGGAGGACTCGAACCACCGACCTCACCCTTATCAGGGGTGCGCTCTAACCACCTGAGCTACAGACCCGGA
>NZ_KV791311.1:0-9540 GCF_001807895.1 Stenotrophomonas sp. HMSC10F07 | reverse complement strand
GCAGCGTCCCCGCACTCCGACACCGCCCCGCCAACCCACGGAATGCCGCTTCTGCTGTTGCTGTTGCTGTTGCTGTTGCCTTTGTCCGCAGCAGGTGCAGGGCTGCAAGCCCTGCTCGACCAACCCCTCACACCGTGATGGTCTGGGTCAATGACTCCCACGTCGGCGGCACCGGCCAGGCGGCGGCCTGGTTGCCATCCAGCACCCTGCGCAGATCGCGCGGATCAATCTGTGGGGCCAGCACGTGCACGAGCTCCAGCGCGTAATCACGCAGCACGCGGTCGCGCGGCAACACCGCCCAGGCGATGCACTCGCTGATCGGATCCGGCGCCGGCCACGACCTCAGGTCTTCGTCATTGGAACTGACCGCCATCTCGGCCAGCAGGCCTACGCCCAGGCCCGTGCGCACGTAGGTCTTGATCAGGTCGGCATCGAGCGCGGTCAGCGCCAGGTCGGGCACCAGCCCATTGGCGGCGAAGGCGCGTTGCAGGGAAGAGTTCGGTCGGGTCGAGGATTCGTAGCTGATCAACGGCTGGCGGGCCAGCGCGGCCAGGTCCGGTGCACGGCCGGCGCGGTCCAACGGGTGGCCCTTGGGTACCACCACCAGGCGCCGCCAGCGGAACAGCGGCACTGCGATGCCGTCGGTTGGCTCACCGCCTGCGGTGCTGATGATGGCGATATCGGCGTCACCCTGGTTCAAGCGGTCCAGCGCGTCGGTTTCACCGGCCTGCTGCAGGTGCACGCTGACCTGCGGATAGGCCTGCTTGATCGCCGCCACCGCCGGCGGCAACACGAAGCGCGCCTGGGTGTGCGTGGTGGTCAGGATCAGCTGGCCCTGGCTTTCGCGCCGCTGGTTTGCCGCATACGTTCGGATGTTGTTGGCTTCGGCCAGCACTGCGCGGGCACGCGCGATGACTTCGGTGCCGGCCGGGGTAACCGACTCCAGGCTGCGCCCCTTGCGCACGAACAGCAGGAAGCCGAGCTCGTCCTCCAGCTGCTTGAGCTGCTTGGACAGGCCGGGCTGGGTGGCGTGCACGCGCGAGGCGGCCAGCGTGATGTTCAGCTCGGCGTCGGCGATGGCTACCAGGTAGCGCAGCTGGGTCAGCGTCATGGGCAGGCAGGCGGCATGGGGCGGAAGTCCACTCTAGGGTCAATTGCCGTCACCAGCTTATAACCAAAGGTTGTTTAAGAAAGGTATCTGGTCATTTCCGGGCGTCATATGCCGGCGCTACGGTCAGCCGGCAGCCGCTGGCCTGAACGGCCAGCCCTCCCCCCTTCGCCCGCCGTGACCCGTCGCGGCCCCGTTTCCGGAGCGCTCCCATGGCCCTGTACGACTCCATCCTCGATACCGTCGGCAACACCCCCATCGTCAGGCTGCAGCGCCTGGCGCCGCCACAGGTCAGCGTCTACGCCAAGGTCGAGTCGTTCAACCCGGGCGGCTCGGTGAAGGACCGCCTGGCGCTGGCGATCATCCTCGATGCCGAAGCACGCGGCCTGCTCAAGCCGGGCGACACGATCGTGGAGGCCACCTCGGGCAACACCGGCGTGGCACTGGCGATGGTCGCCGCCGCGCGCGGCTACAAGTTCGTGGCCACCATGGTCGAAACCTTCTCGGTCGAGCGCCGCAAGCTGATGCGTGCCTACGGCGCCAAGGTGATCCTGACCCCGGCCGCCGAGCGCGGCAGCGGCATGGTGCGCAGGGCGGCCGAGCTGGCCGAGCAGCACGGCTGGTTCCTGGCCAGCCAGTTCGCCAACCCGGCCAACCCGGCGTATCACCGCAACACCACCGCTGCCGAGATCCTGCGCGACTTCGCCGGCAAGCGGCTGGACTACTTCGTCAGCGGCTGGGGCACCGGCGGCACGCTCACTGGCGTAGGCGAAGTGCTGAAGGTGGCACGCCCGCAGGCCCGCATCATCGCCACCGAACCGGCCGGCGCCGCCCTGCTCAAGGGGGATGACTGGAAGCCGCACAAGATCCAGGGCTGGACCCCGGACTTCGTGCCGGACGTGCTCAACCGCGACGTGGTGGATGAACTGGTCTCGGTCGAAGACGATCGTGCGATCACCACCGCGCGTCGCCTGGCCGCCGAGGAAGGCATCTTCGTCGGCATCTCCGCCGGCGCCACCGTGGCCAGCGCGCTGGACATCGCTGCCCGCGCTGAACCGGGCTCGGTGATCCTTGCGATGCTGCCGGACACCGGTGAACGTTACTTCTCCACGCCGCTGTTCGCCGATGTGAACGAAGGATCCGACGACGACTGGCTGGCCGGCCTGCCGTGATGCGATCCGCCGGGCATGGCCCGGCGCTACCGACGTCCGACTGCAGGTAGCGCCGGGCCGTGCCCGGCGTGCGCCCTGCTTCAGCCTGCGTGAAGGCGTCGCCCGCCATCGTGCGCGAAGGCCGTTGGATCGCAGCGCGTGAGACGGTCATGACGCAGCATCGATGCCCTGTCCCCTACCGTGGGAACAGCCGGCGCAGATGCTGCGCGGATCACCTCACAGGCAGGAGACGGACGCATGAAGATCGAGGTTTGGCAGGGCGACATCACGACCCTGGCGGTGGATGCGATCGTCAACGCGGCCAATGAAACGCTGCTCGGTGGCGGCGGTGTCGACGGCGCGATCCATCGTGCGGCCGGCCCCGCCTTGCGGGCAGAGTGCGAGCGGTTGCCGGAGCTGCGCCCGGGCGTGCGTTGCCCGACGGGTGAAGTGCGCGCCACCGGTGCCCATGCGTTGCCGGCGCGCCATGTACTGCACACGGTAGGCCCGATCTGGCACGACGGCCAGCGCGATGAACCGGCGTTGCTGGCCAACTGCTACTGGAAGTCACTGCAGCTGGCCGAATCACTGGGCGTGCAGTCCATCGCCTTCCCGGCGATCAGCTGCGGCGTGTATGGCTATCCGTTGTACCAGGCCGCGCAGATCGCTGTCACCGAAACACTGGCCTGGCAGCGCAGCCATGCGCAACCGATGCGCATCGTGCTGGTGGCGTTCAATACCGCGACGGCCAAGGCCTACCAGCAGGCGTTGAGCGCCGCCGGGCAAAGCGCGGACAGCGAACCGCGCGGGTCGCTGCTGCCGCCGCTGGGGGATGCGGGCTTTGCCGCCGCGCACTGAACCGTGGTGCTTCAGGTAAAAGAAAAGGCCGGGCATTGCCCGGCCTTTTCCGTTGCAGCGTAGTGCTCTTCCACGCACGGCGTGGATCACACTCAGCGACTGGAGGCTTCCACCGCGGCGGCATCATCGGCCACGGCGGCTGCGTCGGCCGCGGCACGTGCCGCCGAGGCTGCGGCCCCGTCGGCGCTCGCGCCATCCACCTGCACGCGCACTTCCACCATGCCTGCGCCATTGTTCAGGCTGGACACATCGACGGTGTAGTGACCGGCCGGCAGGGTCTCTTCCAGGCGTGAATTGGTACCGTTGCCGCCGTCGTCGTCCGTCAGCTCGACATCGCCGCCAACCACGCGCAGCAGGGTATCGACCTGGCTGGAGATCGCATCCAGGCGCACATCGGCCGGGCGGTCCAGGGACAGCAGGAAGCGGCGGCGGCCATCGTTGTCGAGCATCGTGTACACGCTCCCCGACTTCGGCAGCGCCGTACCATCGCGCTCGACCAGATTGCCGGGCAGCTCGATGCGGGTGGCCGACAGGGTGAACATGCCGCTGACGCCGTCGCCCAGGCCACGCGCGGTCAGGGTGTACTTGCCCGGCTTCAGCGACAGGGTCAGGCGCGAGTTGGTGCTGTCACCGCCGTCGTCATTCTCGGCATCCACGCCCTGGCCCGACAGCTTCAGCACTGGATCGAAGACATCCGACACCAGGCGGATCTCGTACAGGCCGGCCTTGTCCACCTGCAGGGTGTAATCCTGGGAACCACCGGCCAGCATGTCGACGATCTCGCCGCTGCCCGCCAGCGGCTTGCCGTCGTACGGCACCAGCTTCTCGGCACGCAGGCGGTACGGACCATAGTCGGTCGAGCCGTTGGCGTTGACCGCCACCTGGTAGATGCCGCCACCGTTGGCACGGAAGGCCAGCGAGACGTCGCCTTCGCGCTCGTAGCCGGTGTTGCTGCTGGCCACCAGGCTGCCGTTGCTGAATACGGCAATCGAGCCGCTCAGCGAACCGGTCAGCTTCAGTCCGACCAGTTGCTTGTCTTCCAGCTTGATCTGGTAGAGCTGGTGGTGGCTGCCGTCGTTGTAGTTGATACCGCTGCGCGAGGTGATCTCGCCGGAAACCGGCTTGTCGAAATCGAGCGACGCGGCCTTGCCTGCGTCACCACCGCCACCGAGACGGTTGCAACCGCCGGCGACCAGGACCGTGGCTACGGCCAGTGTGATTGCTGCCAAACGCATGTTGTTTCTCCTTGGCCTTCCATGTGGTTCCCACGCACCGGCCAGGCGCATGGGGGCGGAAAAGATACCCGCAAAAGCAAACGCCGGCGTGATGCCGGCGCTGCCTTGTTCATCCAGCGATGGGACGGATCAACCGTTCCACTTGCCCAGCGCCGCCAGGCCGTTGTCCCTGGCGCGCTCGTACACGGTCTTCTGGGCAGCAGCGTAGTTGCCCTTCATGTCCTTGGCCCACAGCTTCAACGCGGCCTGCTGCATGGCGCGGCCGTAGGAGAAGCTCAGCGGCCACGGCAGGTTGCCCAGCTGGTTCATCGCGTTCAGGTGCTCGGTGGACTGCTCGTCGCTCTGGCCACCGGACAGGAACACGACGCCCGGCAGGATCGCCGGCACGGTGCTCTTCAGGCACATCACCGTCGACTCGGCCACTTCCTCGACGTCGGCCTGCTCATCGCAGCCCTTGCCGGAGATGACCATCGACGCCTTCAGGATGGTGCCTTCCAGCAGCACGTTCTGCTGGTACAGGGCGTCGAACAGCGAACGCAGGGTGGCTTCGGTGACTTCGTAGCAGGTCTCGATGTCATGATCGCCGTCCATGATCACTTCCGGCTCGACCATCGGCACCAGGCCGCATTCCTGGCACAGCGCTGCATAGCGGGCCAGCGCATGGGCGTTGGATTCGATGCAGGTACCCGACGGGATGCTCTCGCCGATGTTGATGACTGCACGCCACTTGGCGAAGCGCGCGCCCAGCTTGTAGTACTCCTGCAGGCGCTCACGCAGGCCATCGAGGCCTTCGGTCACCAGCTCGCCCGGGCAGCCGGCCAGCGGGTGCGCACCCTTGTCCACCTTGATGCCCGGAATCATGCCGTGGTCGGCCATGTACTTGGCGAACGGCACGCCGTCCTTGGTCGACTGGCGGATGGTTTCGTCAAACAGGATGGCGCCGGAAATGTGCTCGTTGAGCTTCGGCGTGGTCAGCAGCAGCTCGCGGTAGGCGCGACGGTTCTCCTCGGTGTTCTCGATACCGACGCCGGCGAAACGCTTGGCGATGGTAGCGGTGGATTCGTCGATCGCGATGATGCCCTTGCCCGGGGCGACCATGGCCTGGGCGGTTTCAGCCAGCTGTTCGATGCTCATGTATTTCCTGTGGCGGGTGCGGGAAAAACACAAGTATAGCCCCGCGGCCCGTTGCCTCGGTGTCGAGGTCAGGATGGAAACGATTCCAATGTCCGCACAGGACAACGGATGTCCTGCTGGGTTGGGGTCGGATCCGCGCAGCGGCTCCGACCCGATGTGGCCAGCGCTTACAGGTCGCCCAGGCCGATGGCGCGGCCATCCTCACCCACTTCCAGCAGGCGCAGGGTATTGGTGGCACCGTGGGTTTCCATGTGCTCGCCACTGGTGAACACGACGCGATCACCAGCCTGCAGCAGTTCCGATTCCACCAGCAGGCGGATGCTGCCGCGCGCGGCTTCACGCGGGGTCAGGCCGCGGCTGTCGAAGTTGATCGGGAACACATCGCGCATCAGCGCCATCTGCCGGCGCGCACCGTCATGGCGGGTCACCGCGAACACCGGCGCCTTGGCCCGGAAACGCGACAGGTAACGTGCGGTGCCACCGGATTCGGTCATCGCCACGATCGCGCGCACGCCCACATGCTGCGACAGGAACATGGTGGCCATGGCAATCGCCTGGTCGGCACGTTCCAGGTTGCGCGGCGACGCGTTGAAGTCGGTCTCGGTCTGGAACTGGCGCTCGGCCCCCAGGCAGATGCGTGCCATCGCCTCCACGGCCTTGACCGGGTAGGCGCCAGCGGCAGTTTCCGCCGACAGCATCACTGCGTCGGTGCCGTCGATGACCGAGTTGGCCACGTCCAGTACTTCGGCGCGGGTCGGGATCGGGCTTTCCACCATCGACTGCAGCATCTGCGTGGCGGTGATCACCACCTTGTTCTGCGCCAGCGAGGCCTTGATGATCTTCTTCTGCAGGCCCGGCAGCTCGGCATCGCCGATTTCCACGCCCAGGTCGCCACGGGCGACCATCACCACGTCGCTGGCCTCGACGATTTCTTCCAGGTTCTCGATTGCCTCGGTGCGCTCGATCTTCGACACCAGCGCGGCATCACAGCCGTGCGAACGGGCGATGTCGCGCGCATCGTTCATGTCCTGCGCATTGCGGCAGAACGACACGGCGATGAAGTCCACGCCGATCTTGGCAACGATGCCGATCAGCTCCTTGTCGCGCTCGGTCAGCGCACCCAGCGAGAGGCCGCCGCCCTGCTTGTTCAGGCCCTTGCGGTCGGACAACACACCATCGTTGAGCACGGTGTTGACGATACGGTCGCCCTGTACTTCCACCACCTGCAACTGCATCAGGCCGTCGTCGAGCAGCAGCACATCACCCGGGCCGACGTCCTGCGGCAGGCCGAGGTAGCTCACGCCCACCTCGCTGGCAGTGCCCGGGCCGGCGTTCTCGCTGGCGATCAGGTCGAAGCGGTCGCCCGCCTTCAGCTGCACCTTGCCTTCGGCGAAGCGCTCGATGCGGATCTTCGGGCCCGGCAGGTCGGCCAGGATGCCCACTTCCACACCCACGCGGGCCGCAGCGGCACGCACTTCGGCGGCACGCTTGGCCTGGCCGGACGGATCGCCATGGCTGAAGTTCAGGCGCACCACGTTGACGCCGGCGCGGAACAGATCCTCCAGCACGCCCGGCGGGTCAGTGGCCGGACCGAGGGTGGCAAGGATCTTGGTGCGACGCTGACGCTCGAACATGGTGGATGGGCCTCTCCCGATAAAGAACGGAAATTAGCACATCCTTCACGCCGCATGTATACGGTTACAGCCTTGTGCCGCCTGACTTCGCGGGTCATGGAACGGACATCATCCGGACATACGCTGGCGCAGGGGGCGGTTCTGTGGAGCCGAGCCCATGCTCGGCTGGGCATAGGCCGCAGCAGCCGAGCATGGGCTCGGCTCTACAGGAGCCTAGGCCAACAGCGTCGTCAGCTGCGCCGGCTCACGTGCCAGCTGGCTGGCACCGGCTTCGGTCAATTCCGCCTCTCCGCCAAAGCCCCACAGCACGCCGACACTACGCAGGCCATGGTGGCGCGCGCCTTCGATGTCCATGCGCCGGTCGCCGATCATCCAGCACTGTGCAGGCTGCACCTGCAGCCGGCGCAGTGCCTCGCCGACCAGTTCCGGCTTGTGGCTGCGCGAGCCATCCAGGGTTGAACCGACGATCTCCTCGAACAGCCCACCGAACGGCAGGTGGGCGAGGATGCGGCGCGCGTGCGGCTCGTTCTTGGCGGTGACCACCGCCAGCCGGTGTCCACGGCCATGCAGCGTGCGCAGCGTGCCTTCCACCTGCGGGTACACCGTGTGCTCGCGCCAGCCTTCGACGTCGAAGCGCTCCCGGTAGTAGCCCACGGCCTGTTCCACCCGCGCCGGTTCGACGAACAACGGCGCGAAGGTGGTGCGCAGCGAAGGACCGATCCAGCCCAGCAGGGTTTCCTGCGGCGGCACCGGATGGTCCATCTTCTGCAGCGCATAGGCGATGCAGGCGGTGATGCCCACCTGCGAATCGATCAGCGTGCCGTCAAGATCGAAGAACAGCACATCCTTGCCGCGCTCGGCGCTCATGCGCCGCGCGCGTCGAGTGCGGCGACAGCCGGCAGGGTCTTGCCTTCCAGGAATTCCAGGAACGCACCACCACCAGTGGAGATGTAGCTGACGTCGCCGGCGATATCGAACTTGTCGACTGCGGCCAGGGTGTCGCCACCGCCGGCGATGGAGAACGCCTTCGAGCTGGCGATCGCGCGGGCCAGCGCTTCGGTGCCCTTGCTGAAGGACTCGAACTCGAACACGCCGACCGGGCCGTTCCAGACCACGGTGCCGGCCTTCTCGATCAGCTGCGCGTACTGCGCGGCGGTCTGCGGGCCGATGTCCAGGATCAGGTCGTCTTCGGCAACGGCATCGACCGCCTTCACTTCCGCGGCAGCGTCGGGCAGGAACTGCTTGGCGGTGACCACGTCAACCGGCAGCGGAATATCGGCGCCGCGTGCCTTGGCATCGGCCACGATCTTCTTCGCGGTATCCAGCAGGTCCGGCTCGTACAGGGACTTGCCGACGTTGTAGCCAGCTGCGGCGATGAAGGTGTTGGCGATGCCGCCACCGACGATCAGCTGGTCGACCTTGCCAACCAGATTGGCCAGCAACTCCAGCTTGGTGCTGACCTTGCTGCCGGCGACGATGGCCAGCAGCGGCTTGGCCGGTGCATCCAGCGCCTGCGCCAGCGCGTCCAGCTCGGCCATCAGCAGCGGGCCACCGGCCGCGACCGGTGCGAAGCGGATGACACCATGGGTGGAGGCCTGCGCACGGTGCGCGGTACCGAAGGCATCCATCACGAACACGTCGCACAGGGCGGCGTACTTCTTCGACAGGGCCTCGTCATCCTTGCCCTCGCCGACGTTCATGCGGCAGTTTTCCAGCAGCACCAGCTGGCCCGGCTGCACGTCGACGCCGTCGACCCAGTCGCGCACCAGCGGAACGTCGCGGCCCAGCAGTTCGGACAGGCGCTGGGCGACCGGTGCCAGCGAATCGGCCTCGCTCCACACGCCTTCCTTCGGGCGCCCCAGGTGCGAGGTGACCATCACCGCCGCGCCCTGCTCCAGCGCGCGCTTGAGCGTCGGCAACGAAGCGGTGATGCGCTGTTCGGAGGTGATGCGGCCATTCTCGATCGGCACGTTCAGATCCTGGCGGATCAGCACGCGCTTGCCGGAGAGGTCGAGGTCGGTCATGCGGACAATGGACATGGGCAACTCTTTGGCTCGGGGACGGGATGCCGGTCTGCGGCAGACGGCCATTGTATCGGGTGCGGCTGGCGGGAGGGCCGATGCCTGCGGCAGGCAGAGGCGCAGGGCAAATGCAACAGCAACGGCAACGGCCAAAGCGCTGGCGCTTCGTGGTGCTGTGAGTGGGCCGGGGTGGTGTGGGCTGGCAGGGGACGCCGTGAATCCGTCCCTGGAGGCTTGGCAGCCGCATCCATGCGGCTGACACCCCTGCCACCCCACACCACCCCGGCCTCGACAGGTTCATGAGGCGGGGCGGATGGCAAAGGCAGGAGCAAGAGCGCTTTCTGGTGTCGGGTGGAGAAAGAACAGGGTCAGATCCGTTTTCCTGCGGAAAACGGATCT